>NZ_JBVHVF010000002.1:318271-468785 GCF_055564955.1 Streptomyces sp. NPDC028910
TCTCTCTCGCCGTTTGAAGAACCCAACAAAAAAGACCTTCTCCCTCGGGGCCTCCCCCCCCCCCCCCCCCCCCCCCCCAACCCCCGGCGAGGCTGGATTCGCGCCGGCCCAGGTACGTGGGACCGCCTCAACGCCGGCGAGGGGCCCGCGCCGGGCGGGGAAATACACCCGAACCGGTGAGCCCCGCGCCGCGCCCCGGCTCAGGCCTCGACTTCGGCGGCCAGATTGGCGAGCAGGGTGTCATAGATCCGCCCGAGGCCCTTCGGCGCGAAGGTGCGCTCGAAGAAGCCCCCGATCCCGCCGGCCCCGTTCCAGACGGTGGTGACCACGGCCCTGGACTTGCCCTCACCGGCAGGGGTGACCACCCAGGTGGTGACCATGGAGGAGTTGCGGTCCTTCTCCACCAGCTGCCCGTCGGTGGGCTCGGTCACCTCCAGCAGGCAGTCGCGCACGCGCTTGCTGGTGGCCTGGAGCTTCCAGTGCACCAGGGTGCCCTCGCCGTCGCCGCCCTCGCGCACCTCGTACTCGCTGAAGTGCTCGGGCAGCAGCTTCCCGCGGGTCCCGGTGTAGTCCGCCAGCGCGTCGAACACGGTCTCCGCGTCGGCCGCGATGATCCGCTCCGTGGTGGCCTCGACCTGCGCCATAGCTGTTCCTCCAGCAGTTGTGTCCGCTCGTCACGGCGAAGCCAACCACCTCCGGCCCGGCCGCCCAAATCGGCCCCCGCGGCGGGCTGCGGGCGGGCGGGCCGCGAGCGCGTTCAGCCGGCGAGATATCCACCGCGCACGATCATGGGAACGTTTGTTCTATTCTCGGGCCAGAGCTACCGAGGGAGGCGCTCATGCGCTGGGACAACCTGACCGAGGGCCCCACGGGGCCGGCCGCGCTCTTCGGGGCCGACGCCGTCGTGACGCGGACCTTCGACACTCCCGAGTTCCGTGGGATCACCTTCCACGAGGTGCGGGCCCGGTCGATCGTCAACCGGGTGCCCGGCGCCTCGCGCATGCCGTTCGAATGGACCGTCAACCCCTACCGGGGCTGCAGTCACGCCTGCGTGTACTGCTTCGCCCGCAAGACCCACAGCTACCTGGACCTCGACACCGGCCTCGGCTTCGACTCGCAGATCGTCGTCAAGACCAACGCCCCCGAGCTGCTGCGCCGCGAGCTCGGCTCCCCCCGCTGGACCGGCGCGCACATCGCCATGGGCACCAACGTCGACTGCTACCAGCGCGCCGAGGGCCGCTACCGGCTGATGCCCGGGATCATCGAGGCGCTGCGCGACCGCGCCAACCCCTTCTCCATCCTCACCAAGGGCACGCTGATCCTGCGCGACCTCCCGCTCCTGAAGGAGGCCGCCGAGGTCACCGAGGTCGGGATCTCCGTCTCCGTGGGCTTCACCGACACCGCGCTCTGGCGCACCGTCGAGCCCGGCACCCCCTCCCCCGCAGCCCGGCTGAGCGCCGTACGGGACCTCACCGACGCCGGCATCGAGTGCGGGGTGCTGATGGCCCCGGTGATCCCCTTCCTGGGGGACGCGCCGGAGCAGCTGCGGGCGACCGTACGCGCCGTCGCGGAGTCCGGTGCGACCTCCGTGACACCCCTGGTACTCCATCTGCGGCCCGGGGCGCGCGAGTGGTTCATGGCCTGGCTGGGCGCACACCATCCCCACCTGGTCCCGCGGTACGAGCGGATGTACGCGGGCGGGTCGTACGCGCCCACCTGGTACCAGCGCCGGATCACCCGCCAAGTCCACGAACTGGCGGCGGAATTCGGCATCGGCCCCTCCCGGCGGGGCGCGGCACGCAAGATCGTCACCCCCGAGCGCCCGGCCGCCTCCGCGCCCGCCGGGGCGACACAGCTCAGCCTGCTCTGACGTCCGACTCCCCCTGAACGGTCATCACATCGGGCCAAAAAGCAGCCCAATCCCGTCTTCCAGCCGCGGTTTCCGGGACGATTCCGCCCAGAACCCTCGGCTGGGAGGCCCCATGCTGCACCCCTTGAAGAAGCGCACCGCTGTCCTGCTGTCGATCTCCACCGTCGCCGCCACCGTCGCCGCGGCCCTCGCGAGCCCGGTCACGGCCGCCCCGGCCGCCGCGGCGCCCGGGCAGGCCCCGCTGCGCTGGACCGGCTGCGCCACCCCGCGGTACCCCACGCTGCAGTGCGCGTCCCTCAAGGTGCCCCTCGACCACGCCCGGCCGGGCGGCCGGCAGATCACGCTCGCCCTGACCCGGGTCCCCCACACCGCCGCCACCTCCGCCGGCCCGCTGCTGGTCAATCCCGGCGGCCCGGGCGGCAGCGGCCGCGGCCTGGCCGGGTTCGTCGCCTCCGCCCTGCCCAAGGACGTGGCCGCCCAGTACGACGTGATCGGCTTCGATCCCCGGGGCGTCGGCAAGAGCGAGCCCGCCCTCGACTGCGGGGCCGGTCACTTCACGCCCGTCCGGCCGGACTCCGTACCCCGCGACGCGGCGACCGAGCGGGCCAACCTGGACCGGGTGCGCTCCTTCGCCGAGTCCTGCCGGTCCCGGCACGGGGACGTGCTTCCGCACATCGGCACCGTCTCGGCCGCCCGTGACATCGAGGTGCTGCGCGGCGCCCTCGGCGCGGAGCGGATCAGCTACTTCGGCTACTCGTACGGGACCTACCTGGGCGCGGTGTACGCCAAGCTCCACCCGGGCCGGGTGCACCGGCTCGTCCTGGACTCCGTGGTCGACCCGGGCGGGGTCTGGTACGAGGACAACCTCGCCCAGGACCGCGCCTTCGACGCCCGCCACAAGGCGTTCACGGCCTGGGTCGCGACGCACGACGCCACCTACAAGCTGGGCACCGTCCCGGAGGCGGTCGAGGAGCGCTGGTACGCGATGCGCGAGGCGCTGCGCGAGACCCCCGCGGGCGGCAAGGTGGGCCCGTCGGAGCTGGAGGACACCTTCATGCCGGGCGCCTACTACAACGGCTACTGGCCGAACCTCGCCGAAGCCTTCGCGGCGTACGCGGTGCGCAAGGACCCGAAGCCGCTGGTGTCGGCCTACGAGCGGTTCGGCGCGGTGGAACCCTCCGCGGGCAACGGCTACAGCGTCTACACGGCGGTGCAGTGCCGGGACTCGGCCTGGCCGAAGGACTGGAACCAGTGGCGCGCGGACATGTGGCGGACGCATGCCGCGGCGCCGTTCATGACCTGGAACAACGCCTGGTACAACGCCCCGTGCGCGTTCTGGCCGACGAAGCCGCTCCAGGCCCCGGACGTGACCAACGCGGACCTCCCGCCCGCCCTCCTCCTGCAGTCGACGGAGGACGCGGCGACCCCCTTCGCGGGGGCGCTCAGCATGCGGGACAAGCTGAAGGGCGCGGCCCTGGTGGTCGAGGAGGGCGGCGGCAACCACGGCATCTCGCTGAGCGGCAACAAGTGCCTGGACGAGAAGGTGTCGGCGTACCTGAGGACGGGCAAGGCCGCGGACGCCACCTGCCCCGCCCAGGCGGCCCCGAAGCCGACCACGGCGACCCGCGCCGTCCCGCCCTCGGCGGGCGGCGCGGCCCTGCACGGCCTGCTGGGCTTCCGGGGCTGAGCGGGCGCGGGCCGGCCGGGCCCGCGCCGGGAAGCCGGGAAGCCGGGAAGCCGGAAGCAGGGAAGCCGGGAAGCCGGGAAGTTCACGCTCTTCCCACCCCCGAGCCGGTCCCGCTGTCAGCCGAGGCTGCGCAGCGCGGCCGTCGCAGCCACCGCGAGGCGGGGGTGGGACTGGGCGCGGGTGAGCAGTTCCCGCGCGCGGGGGTCGGCGAGGGCGCCGAGGCCCTCGACGCAGGCCAGGGCCACCCGCCAGTACGGGTCGTTCGGCGACAGGAGCCGCGACAGGGTGGTCAGCAGCGCCGGTACGGACTCGGGGGCGCGCAGGGCCGTGAGCAGCCGCACGGGCTGGAGGGCGTAGGCGGTGCGCAAGCCGTTGGTGGCGAGGGCCGCCGCCGCCCGGGCGGTGCGCGGGTCGCCCAGGACGGCCAGTGCCTCGGCCGCGGCCGCGCAGCGGGGCGGGTCGCGGTGGTTGAGCAGCAGCACCAGAGACTCGAAGGCGCGGCGGTCTCCGGCGAGGCCCAGCCGGTACGCGGCCAGTTCACGGGCCCATAGGGGCAGCCCGGCCGAGGTCAGGGAGGCCGCCAGGTCATCGGGGCCGGCCGCGAGCAGCACTTCGTAGTCGGGTGACTGCCCCGCTTCCGCCCGCAGGCGTTCCAGCACGTCGTTCACCCGGCCACCCTAGTGCTGTGGCCGGGAAGGTTTGCCGGGTCGCGGCGTTCGGTGCGGTGCATCGCAAGGCGGAGGATCGCGGCTCGTACTGGACGTACTTGCGCGGTCCGACAACGCGGCGAGGTGCCGTGCCGGGCGTCGCGACCCGGTGAACCTTCCCGGTCACAGCACTAGGGCGACGGGGCGGTCGGCACGCCGCGTTCGAGGAGATGCGTAGGCCGCTTGATCGATGATCGATGATCGGTACATTTGGGCGGTACAGGTCACATCTCCCTGCTCTGGCGGAGGAGTTACCGCCGAGTTACTGTCCTTACAACACGTACGAGGGCGGCCTGGTGACGCAGCCGCCTCGTGCCGGTCGGTTCGTTCGTATGCACGGCGTGACCCCGGGACAGGGTTCCGCCGCTTGCGCCCTGTGGGTTCGTTCCCGGGGGTTCTTCCCTCGGGACTCACTTCCCTCTGAGCTCGTTCCCTCAGGGCTTTCTTCCCCTCGGGCCCTCACGCTCCCTCCGGGCCCTTCACCGCACGGCTCTCCCGTACGGCAGCCGCGCGCGCTGTGCGCCGCGCGCCCCCTCAGTCGTCACCCTCTTCCACTGGAGTCCCTCGATGGACCGTCAGTCCAGTCAGCCCACCCTCCAGACCATCGCCGTCGTCGGCCTCGGCACGATGGGCACCGGCATCGCCGAGGTCCTCGCCCGGGCCGGCCGCGAGGTCATCGGCATCGACATCAGCGAGGCCGCCGCCCGCCGGGCCGCGGCCGCCCTCGCCGCGGCCACGGCGCGCTCCGTCGCCCGGGAGCGCCTCACCGAGCAGGAGCGGGCGGACGTGCTCGCCCGCTTCCGCACCTTCACCGACCTCGCGGCCGCCGCCGAGGCCGATCTCGTCATCGAGGTCGTGCCCGAGTCGTACGAGGTCAAGCAGCAGGTGTTCCGCGAGCTCGACGCGGTCGTCCGCCCCGACACCATCCTGGCCACGGGCACCAACGCCCTTTCGGTGACCCGGCTCGCCGCCGAGTCCCAGCGCCCGGAGCGTGTGCTGGGCCTGCACTTCTTCAACCCGGCCCCGGCGATGAAGCTGGTCGAGATCGTCTCCTGCGTCCTCACCGCCCCGCCGGCCGTGGAGGCGGTCACCGAGCTGGCCCGCGAGCTCGGCAAGGAGCCCGTCTCGGTCGGCGACCGGCCCGGTTTCGTCGCCGACGGCCTGCTCTTCGGCTACCTCAACCAGGCCGCCGCCATGTACGAGGCGAAGTACGCCTCCCGCGAAGACATCGACGCGGCGATGCGGCTCGGCTGCGGTCTGCCCATGGGCCCGCTCGCGCTGCTCGACCTGATCGGCGTGGACACCGCCCGCACCGTCCTGGAGGCCATGTACGCCTCCTCCGGCGACCGGCTGCACGCCCCGGCCCCGATCCTGGGGCAGCTCGCCCAGGCCGGCCTGACCGGTCAGAAGTCCGGCCGCGGCTTCTACACGTACGAGGCACCCGGCAGCTCGACCGTCGTCCGTGACGCGCAGACCCCGCCGGACGGCGCCCGGCTCGGCGAGGGCCGCCCCGTCAGCTCCGTCGGCGTGGCCGGCTCCGGCACCATGGCGAGCGGGATCGCGCAGGTCTTCGCGCAGGCCGGCTTCGACGTGGTGCTGGCGGCCCGCAGCCAGGAGAAGGCGGAGGCCGCGAAGGCCGCGATCGGGAAGTCCTTGGGCCGTGCGGTGTCCAAGGGCCGCCTGACCGAGGAGGGCGCCGCGCAGACCCTGGAGCGGATCACACCGGCCGGTTCGCTGGACGCCTTCGCCGAGGTGGACCTGGCCGTGGAGGCGGTCGCCGAGGACCTGGGGGTCAAGCAGGAGCTGTTCGCGGCCCTGGACAAGGTCTGCAAGCCGGGCGCGGTGCTGGCCACCACCACCTCCTCGCTGCCGGTGATCGCGGTGGCCCGCGTGACCTCGCGCCCGCAGGACGTGATCGGCATGCACTTCTTCAACCCGGCCCCGGCGATGAAGCTGGTCGAGGTGGTCCGGACCGTCCTGACGGCCGACGACGTGCACGCCACGGTCCGCGAGATCTGCGTCAAGGTGCGCAAGCACCCGGTGGACTGCGGGGACCGGGCCGGCTTCATCGTGAACGCGCTGCTGTTCCCGTACCTCAACAACGCGATCAAGATGGTCGAGCAGCATTACGCCAGTCTCGACCAGATCGACGCGGCGATGAAGCTGGGCGGCGGCTACCCGATGGGGCCGTTCGAACTCCTCGACGTGGTCGGCCTCGATGTGTCGCTGGCCATCGAGAAGGTCCTCCACGAGGAGTTCCGCGACCCGGGCCTGGCCCCGTCCCCGCTGCTGGAGCACCTGGTGGCGGCGGGCTGCCTGGGCCGGAAGACCGGCCGCGGATTCCGTGAGTACGCCGCCCGCCGGTAACCGGTCGGGCCACGAGCCGGATGCGTGGGGAGGGCTGCTCGGGTCCGCCGGACCCTCACGGCGGACTGACCCTCCCGAGCCCAGTGCGGGCTCTCCCCCGCATCCACCCCTCTCCCACCCCCCGCAGGCGCGCTCCCCTGCACGAATGAAGTACTTTCGCTCTATGTCCCAGCCCGCCAAGACCTCGCCCCGCGCCTCCTCGGCCCCCGACGCCCCGGAGAGCGCGGCCGGCACGCGGGCGGCCGCCCAGCGGCTCAAAATGCGCCGTGAGCTCGCCGCCGCGGCCATGGAGCTCTTCGCGACCAAGGGGTACGAGGCGACGACGGTCGACGAGATCGCCGCGACCGCCGGAGTGGCGCGCCGGACCTTCTTCCGGCACTTCCGGTCCAAGGAAGAGGCGATCTTCCCGGACCACGACGACACCCTGACCCGCGCGGAAGCGGTGCTCGACGTGGCCCCGGCGCACGAGCACCCGCTCGACACGGTGTGCCGCGGGATCAAGGAAGTCATGAAGATGTACGCCGCCTCGCCGGCGGTATCGGTGGAGCGCTACCGGCTGACCCGCGAGGTGCCGGCCCTGCGGGAGCGGGAGATCGCCTCGGTGGCCCGGTACGAGCGGCTGTTCACGCGCTACCTGCTGGCCCACTTCGACGAGCACGAGCCGCACGACGGCAACGACGACCCGCTGCTGGCCGAGGTGGCCGCCTCCGCGGTGGTGACCGCCCACAACCACGTACTGCGGCGCTGGCTGCGGGCGGGCGGCCAGGGGGACGTGGAGGCGCAGCTGGACCACGCCTTCTCGATCGTCCGGAAGACCTTCGGCACGGGGATCGGCGCGGGCCGCACCCTGAGCAGCACGGCGCCGGCCGCGCCGGCGGCGGTCCGCACGCAGGGCGAGGTGCTGGTGGCGGTGGCCCGCACGGACGCCCCGCTGGACGAGGTCATGCGGACCATCGAAGAGGCACTGAAGAACAAGTAGGCGACCCTCGTCACAGTGGCCGCCCCCGTTTCGGGGGCGGCCGCTTTCGTTTGTCCGGCTTGCCCCTACTCGCCGGTAACTCTGATCGATCATCGCTCATCGGTGCAGGTCAATCGGCAAATGAGAGAAAGTTTTGGCACGCGGTGCCTTGCCGGGTGACACGGGGTGCCATACGTTGAATCTGTCCGGATGTCCCCGCGACCCACGCCCACACGGCACGGAACGCGCCCCGGATGCCTGCGTCACCAGGCACCGCACGCCCCACCACGGGCGTCGCCCCGCACCACCGCACCAGCCGGACCGACGGCACACCACAGCTGCTCCACGCACCCCTTTACCTCAGCGCACCCTCATCAGCGCTAGCCGGAGGCTCTACCGTGAAGGACATCCTGGACGCGATTCAGTCGCAGTCCGCCACCGCCGCAGACTTCGCGGCCCTGCCGCTGCCCGACTCGTACCGCGCGATCACCGTGCACAAGGACGAGACGGAGATGTTCGCGGGGCTGACGACACGCGAGAAGGACCCGCGCAAGTCCCTTCACCTGGACCAGGTCCCGGTGCCGGAACTGGGCCCGGGCGAGGCCCTCGTGGCCGTCATGGCCTCCTCGGTCAACTACAACTCCGTGTGGACCTCGATCTTCGAGCCCGTGTCCACCTTCAGCTTCCTGGAGCGCTACGGGCGCCTGTCGGAGCTCACCAAGCGCCACGACCTCCCGTACCACATCATCGGCTCCGACCTCGCGGGCGTCGTGCTGCGCACCGGCCCCGGCGTGAACGCCTGGAAGCCGGGCGACGAGGTCGTCGCGCACTGCCTGTCGGTCGAACTGGAGTCCTCCGACGGCCACAACGACACGATGCTGGACCCCGAGCAGCGCATCTGGGGCTTCGAGACCAACTTCGGCGGCCTGGCGGAGATCGCCCTCGTCAAGTCGAACCAGCTGATGCCCAAGCCCGGCCACCTGAGCTGGGAGGAGGCCGCCTCCCCCGGCCTGGTGAACTCCACCGCCTACCGCCAGCTCGTCTCCCGCAACGGCGCCGGCATGAAGCAGGGCGACAACGTCCTGATCTGGGGCGCGAGCGGCGGCCTGGGCTCGTACGCCACCCAGTTCGCCCTCGCCGGCGGCGCCAACCCGATCTGCGTGGTCTCCAGCCCCGAGAAGGCCGACATCTGCCGCGCCATGGGCGCCGAGGCGGTCATCGACCGCAACGCCGAGGGCTACAAGTTCTGGAAGGACGAGCACACCCAGGACCCCAAGGAGTGGAAGCGCTTCGGCAAGCGCATCCGCGAGCTGACCGGCGGCGAGGACATCGACATCGTCTTCGAGCACCCGGGCCGCGAGACCTTCGGCGCCTCGGTCTACGTCACCCGCAAGGGCGGCACGATCACCACCTGCGCCTCCACCTCGGGCTACATGCACGAGTACGACAACCGCTACCTGTGGATGTCCCTCAAGCGCATCATCGGCTCGCACTTCGCCAACTACCGCGAGGCGTGGGAGGCCAACCGCCTGATCGCCAAGGGCAAGATCCACCCCACCCTGTCGAAGGTCTACTCCCTGGAGGAGACCGGCCAGGCGGCCTACGACGTCCACCGCAACCTCCACCAGGGCAAGGTCGGCGTCCTCGCGCTGGCCCCCGAGGAGGGCCTGGGTGTGCGTGACCACGAGCTGCGTGCGACGCACCTCGACGCCATCAACCGCTTCCGCAACGTCTGAGACGCCTCAAAGGCCAAAGGGACAGCCTGAGATGACAGAGCGCCAGAAGGACCGTCCGTGGCTCATGCGGACGTACGCCGGCCACTCCACGGCCGAGGCGTCCAACGAGCTGTACCGCCGCAACCTCGCCAAGGGCCAGACCGGCCTGTCGGTCGCGTTCGACCTGCCGACCCAGACCGGCTACGACCCCGACCACATCCTCGCCCGCGGCGAGGTCGGCCGGGTCGGGGTCCCGGTCTCCCATCTGGGCGACATGCGGCGGCTGTTCCAGGACATACCCCTGGAGCAGATGAACACCTCGATGACGATCAACGCCACCGCCATGTGGCTGCTGGCGCTCTACCAGGTGGCCGCCGAGGAGCAGGGCGCGGACGTCTCCCAGCTCCAGGGCACCACCCAGAACGACATCGTCAAGGAGTACCTCTCGCGCGGGACGCACGTCTTCCCGCCGGGGCCGTCCCTGCGGCTGACGACGGACATGATCGCGTACACGGTCAACCACATCCCGAAGTGGAACCCGATCAACATCTGCTCGTACCACCTCCAGGAGGCCGGGGCCACCCCGGTCCAGGAGATCTCGTACGCGATGTCCACGGCGATCGCGGTCCTCGACTCGGTGCGCGACTCGGGGCAGGTGCCCGAGGAGCGCTTCGGCGAGGTCGTCGCCCGGATCTCGTTCTTCGTGAACGCGGGCGTCCGCTTCATCGAGGAGATGTGCAAGATGCGCGCCTTCGGCCGCATCTGGGACAAGGTCACCCGCGAGCGCTACGGCATCGAGAACGAAAAGCAGCGCCGCTTCCGGTACGGGGTCCAGGTCAACTCCCTGGGCCTGACCGAGGCGCAGCCGGAGAACAACGTCCAGCGCATCGTGCTGGAGATGCTCGCGGTCACCCTCTCCAAGGACGCCCGCGCCCGCGCGGTGCAGCTGCCCGCCTGGAACGAGGCGCTGGGCCTGCCCCGGCCCTGGGACCAGCAGTGGTCGCTGCGCATCCAGCAGGTCCTCGCCCACGAGAGCGACCTGCTGGAGTACGAGGACATCTTCGCCGGGTCCCACGTCATCGAGGCCAAAGTCGACTCCCTGGTCGCCGACTGCCTGGCCGAGATCGACCGGATCCAGGAGATGGGCGGCGCCATGGCCGCCGTCGAGTCCGGGTACCTGAAGTCCCAGCTGGTCTCCTCGCACGCCGAGCGGCGGGCCCGGATCGAGGCCGGCGAGGACAAGATCGTCGGCGTCAACTGCTTCCAGCAGACCGAGGAGAACCCGCTCACCGCCGACCTGGACGGCGCCATCATGACGGTGGACCCGGCGGTGGAGGCGCTCACCGTCGAGCGCATCGGCCGCTGGCGGGCCGAACGGCAGGAGGCCTCCGACCGTCAGGGCGGCGGCGACCCGTTCGTCTTCCCGTCCGTCGGGCAGGCCCTGGACCGCCTCAAGGAAGCGGCGGCCGGGACCGAGAACCTGATGGAGGCCACCCTGGAGTGCGCCCGGGCCGGTGTCACCACCGGCGAGTGGTCGAGCGCGCTGCGCGAGGTGTTCGGCGAGTTCCGCGCCCCGACCGGGGTCTCCTCGGCCCCGGTGGCCGTCACCGCCGAGCCGGGCACGCCGATGCACGAGGTACGCGAGAAGGTGGCCCGTACGGCCGAGGAGCTCGGCTCGGGCCGGCTGCGCCTGCTGGTCGGCAAGCCCGGCCTGGACGGGCACTCCAACGGCGCCGAGCAGATCGCCGTCCGGGCCCGTGACGCGGGCTTCGAGGTGGTCTACCAGGGCATCAGGCTGACGCCGGAGGAGATCTCCTCGGCGGCGCTGGCCGAGGACGTGCACTGCGTGGGACTGTCCATCCTGTCCGGCTCGCACAGCGCTCTCGTCCCGGACGTCCTGGAGCGGCTGCGCGCGGCGGGGGCGGGTGACATTCCCGTCATCGTCGGAGGCATCATTCCGAACGCGGATGCCGTGACACTCAAGGCGGCCGGGGTCGCGGCCGTCTTCACGCCGAAGGACTTCGGCATCACGGAGATCATCGGACGTATCGTCGACGAGATCCGCAAGGCCAACAAGCTCCAGCCCGTCACCACCACTGACACCATCGCAAACGTTGCAAGCACGGAGGTCCCCGCATGACCACGCCAGTCCACCCGGTGAACCGCCTTCGCCCGCGTCGCTCCTGCCTCGCGGTGCCGGGCTCCAACCCGCGGTTCCTGGAGAAGGCCCAGGGCCTGCCGGCCGACCAGGTCTTCCTGGACCTGGAGGACGCCTGCGCGCCGCTCGCCAAGGAAGGCGCCCGCCACACGATCGTGGACGCGCTGAACAACGGTGACTGGACCGGCAAGACCCGGGTCGTGCGCGTCAACGACTGGACCACGCACTGGACGTACCGCGACGTCATCACGGTGGTCGAGGGCGCCGGCCAGAACCTCGACTGCATCATGCTGCCGAAGGTCCAGGACGCCCAGCAGGTCGTGGCCCTGGACCTGCTGCTGACCCAGATCGAGAAGACGATGGGCTTCGAGGTCGGCAAGATCGGCATCGAGGCGCAGATCGAGAACGCCAAAGGCCTGGTGAACGTCGACGAGATCGCCGCCGCCTCGCCGCGCCTGGAGACCATCATCTTCGGCCCGGCGGACTTCATGGCCTCCATCAACATGAAGTCGCTGGTCGTGGGCATGCAGCCGCCCGGCTACGGCGCGGACGCCTACCACTACATCCTGATGCGGATCCTGATGGCGGCCCGCATGCACAACCTCCAGGCGATCGACGGCCCCTTCCTCCAGATCCGCGACGTGGACGCCTACCGCGAGGTCGCCGGCCGGGCGGCGGCGCTGGGCTTCGACGGCAAGTGGGTGCTGCACCCGGGCCAGGTCGACGCGGCCAACGAGGTCTTCTCCCCCTCGCAGGAGGACTACGACCACGCCGAGCTGATCCTCGACGCGTACGACTGGTGCACCTCCGAGGCGGGCGGCAAGAAGGGCTCGGCGATGCTCGGCGACGAGATGATCGACGAGGCCAGCCGCAAGATGGCCCTGGTCATCGCCGGCAAGGGCCGGGCGGCAGGCATGCAGCGCACCAGCAAGTTCGAGATCCCCGCCAACTAGAAAGGTCCTGATCCCGATGCAGTTCGGACGCACGTACGAAGAGTTCGAGGTCGGGGCGGTCTACAAGCACTGGCCCGGGAAGACGGTCACCGAGTACGACGACCACCTCTTCTGTCTGCTGACCATGAACCACCACCCGCTGCACATGGACAGCAACTACGCCGAGAACACGACCGACTTCGGCAAGAACGTGGTCGTGGGCAACTACATCTACTCGCTGCTGCTCGGCATGTCCGTGCCGGACGTCTCCGGGAAGGCCATCGCCAACCTGGAGATCGAGTCCCTGCGGCACGTGGCGCCGACCTTCCACGGCGACACGATCTACGGCGAGACCACGGTCCTCGACAAGACCCCGTCGAAGTCGAAGAACGACCGCGGCATCGTCTACGTCGAGACCAAGGGCTACAAGCAGGACGGAACCCTCGTCTGCGTCTTCCGGCGCAAGGTGATGGTCCCGACCGAGACGTACATCAAGGAGCGCGGCGGCGAGCAGCCCGGCCGCCCCCAGCTGAAGACCCAGGAGAAGTAGCCATGGCCCGACTCGCCCAGACCGCCGGGCTCACGGACGTCCAGCGGGAGATCCTCAAGACCGTCCGCGAGTTCGTCGACAAGGAGATCATCCCGGTCGCGACCGAGCTGGAGCACCGCGACGAGTACCCGCAAGCGATCGTCGACGGCCTCAAGGAGCTCGGCCTCTTCGGGCTGATGATCCCGGAGGAGTACGGCGGCCTGGGTGAGTCGCTCCTCACCTACGCCCTGTGCGTCGAGGAGATCGCGCGGGGCTGGATGTCCGTCTCGGGCATCATCAACACGCACTTCATCGTGGCGTACATGCTCAAGCAGCACGGCACGCAGGAGCAGAAGGACCACTTCCTGCCGCGCATGGCGCTGGGCGAGGTGCGCGGCGCGTTCTCGATGTCCGAGCCGGCGCTGGGCTCCGATGTGTCGGCCATCACCTCCAAGGCGGTGAAGGACGGCGACGAGTACGTCCTGAACGGCCAGAAGATGTGGCTGACGAACGGCGGCAGCTCCACCCTGGTGGCCGTTCTCGTCCGAAGTGACGAAGGACACCCCGAGGGAACGGCGCCCCACAAGTCGATGACGACCTTCCTCGTCGAGAAGGAGCCGGGCTTCGGTGAGGTCCGTCCGGGCCTGACCATCCCCGGCAAGATCGACAAGATGGGCTACAAGGGCGTCGACACGACCGAGCTCATCATGGACGGACTGCGCATTCCGGCCAATCGGGTGCTCGGCGGCCAGACCGGCCGAGGGTTTTACCAAATGATGGACGGGGTCGAGGTCGGCCGCGTGAACGTGGCGGCGCGTGGCTGCGGCGTCGCTCAGCGTGCGTTCGAACTGGGTGTCTCTTATGCCCAGCAACGTCACACTTTCGGCAAGCCGATCGCCGAACACCAGGCGATCCAGTTCAAGCTCGCCGAGATGGCTACCAAGGTCGAAGCCGCCCATGCGATGATGGTCAACGCAGCACGCAAAAAGGACTCAGGGGAACGAAACGACCTCGAAGCAGGGATGGCGAAGTACCTCGCCTCCGAGTACTGCAAGGAGGTGGTCGAGGACGCCTTCCGCATTCACGGCGGATACGGGTTCTCGAAGGAGTACGAGATCGAGCGCCTCTACCGCGAGGCTCCGATGTTGCTGATCGGTGAAGGTACCGCCGAGATCCAGAAAATGATCATTGGGCGACGCCTGCTCGAGGAGTACCGACTCCAGGGCTGAAAGTCCCTTTTGCGGCGAATCATCCATGGGTTCGTCGCGAAAGGATCACTACCAGTCACTGGCCGACGGTCATCGACTCGGCTTCTGGCTTGCCCAGTTGTTGCGCGCAACCGATAGCATTCCAGTAAAGCCGCCGTCCCGTCCCCCTGTTTGCGGCGCGGCAATCACCCGCTACGAAGGTCATCCATGCCCCACAGCCAAACCTCTGCACCTCGCGACAGCCTCCTTGGCGTACGCCTCGCGCGCGGAGCATCGCCGTGGCTTCTGCCGACCGTCGCCACCGCGGCGCTCAGCCTCACCCGGGCCCGCAAGTCCGGACGCTGGGCCGCGGCGGCCGTGCCCGCCACCGCGCTCGCCGCGGGCATGCTGTGGTTCTTCCGCGACCCCGAGCGTGAGATCGCTCAGGGCCGTGTCATCTCGCCCGCCGACGGTGTGGTGCAGAGCATCATGCCGTGGAAGGACGGAAGGACCCGGGTCGCGATCTTCATGAGCCCGCTGAACGTCCACGTCAACCGCGCGCCCCTGGCGGGCACGGTGACGTCCGTGGAGCACATCCCCGGCGGATTCGTCCCGGCGTTCAACAAGGAGAGCGAGAACAACGAGCGCGTTGTCTGGCACTTCGACACCGAGCTCGGTGACATCGAGATGGTGCAGATCGCCGGCGCCGTCGCCCGTCGCATCGTCCCGTACCTGCCGGCCGGCACCAAGGTGGAGCAGGGCGAACGCATCGGTCTGATCCGCTTCGGTTCCCGCGTCGACATCTACCTCCCCGAGGGTGTCGAGGTCGCGGTCGAGGTCGGTCAGGCCACCACCGCGGGGGTGACACGAATTGACCGTGACTGACCCTGAGACTCCGGCAGCCGGCTGGGTGCCCGAGTCCGTCGAGGAGGAGTCCGCCGAGGACGACATGCCGCTCTCGCTGCGGCTGTCGATAGCGGACACCCTCACCCTCGGCAACGCCACGTGCGGATTCATGGCGGTGTACTTCACCACCACCGGGATCCTCATCCCGCACCTCACCGGCAGTGGCGAATCGGGCATGGCCCGCAACAGCGCCGCGACGGCAGTGATACTGATGCTGCTCGCCGCGGTCTTCGACCTCTTCGACGGCATCGTGGCCCGCAAGCTGCGCAGCTCGCCGATGGGTGCCGAGCTGGACAACCTGTCCGACCTGATCAGCTTCGGGCTGGCTCCGGCGTACTTCGTGCTCGTCTACGGCATGGTCGCCGTCGACGCGATCCAGAAGATGTCGGCGCTGGCCGCGATCGTGGTGCTGCTCGCCGTGGTGCTCAGACTCGCGAGATTCAGCTGCGTGACGATGAAGGACGGCATGTTCCAGGGCATGCCGAGCCCCTTCGGCGCGCTGACGGTCGTCTCGATCGTGCTGCTGGAGCTGCCGTTCATCCCGACGCTGCTGGCGATCATCGGGGTGGCGTGGCTGATGGTGAGCCGGGTCGAGTACCCGAAGCCGCGGGGCGTTCTCGCGGTGGCGATGCTCTGCTGGATCATCGGCGCGATGGGGCTGCTGGCGGCTTGGGCGTTCGACGCTCCGGGCGGTCAGCTGCTGCTCCAGACGGGTTGCGCGCTGCAGATCGCGATGGCGGCGACCATTCCGCTGTTCGCGACGACGCGGAGGGCGAACACGTTCCGGCACAATCGCCGGGAGGCGCGAGCCG
Source organism: Streptomyces sp. NPDC028910 (assembly GCF_055564955.1). Taxonomy (NCBI): domain Bacteria; kingdom Bacillati; phylum Actinomycetota; class Actinomycetes; order Kitasatosporales; family Streptomycetaceae; genus Streptomyces; species Streptomyces sp. NPDC028910. The sequence continues at coordinate 334,100 of NZ_JBVHVF010000002.1, forward strand.
CGACGCTGCGCTAGCTGTGCGTGAGAGAGGGCCCCGGATGCCTTGGCATCCGGGGCCCTCTCGTCGTTTCGGCTGCCGGCCCGGCCTCCTGTGGCTCCGCCCCAGACCCCGCGCCTCAAACGCCGGCGAGGCTGGATTGGCTTCGGCGGGGCTGGATTGATGGGGCTCAGTGAGGGGTGTAGGTCTCGGCCGCCGGGGTGGTGGAGGCTTCCTTGATCACCTTCAGGCCGCCGGGGGTCTGCTCGTCCGGCTTCATGATCACGCTCTGCCGGGTGGAGGGGGACTTCGGGTCGGAGAAGTCGTGCGTGATCCCGAAGCCGCTGTCGTAGGCCTTCAGGGTGAGCAGGGCCTTGCCGACGCCCTCGCGGGTGAGGTCCTTGTCGGCGCAGGCCTTCTTCAGGGCCTCCCCGTAGACCGCCGCGGCCGTGTAACCGGCCACCACGCCGTTGTCGAGCCCGGCGCCCGGGTACGCGGCCTTGTAGGCGGTGGCCAGGGCCGCCGGGCCGGGCGCGGTGGAGCCGATGGGCAGGGTGGACGCGGCGACGTAGTAGTCCTTCTGCAGGGCAGCGCCCGCCGGGGTGGCGAGCAGCTGGGGTGCGAAGGCGGAGTTGTTGCCGACCACGGGGACGTTCCAGCCGCCGGCCGCGGCGACCCCGACCAGCGAGGCCGCCTGCTTGGGCCCGGCGCTGATCACCACGGCCTTGACCCCCGCCTGCTTGAGGGCCGCGACCTGCGCCGACATATCGCTGTCGGTGGGCTTGATCTTCTGCTCGACGACCGTGAGCCCGGCCTCCTTGGCCGCGTGCTTCGCCCCGGCGAGGGCGTTCTCGCCGTAGTCCCCCTCGAAGTACACGTGCCCGATCTTGTCGCCGGAGGCGATGCGCTTCTGGTCGAGGAGGTAACCGACGGCGTTGACCGTCTCGATGTCGTACGTCGCCCCCACCGTACGGATGGACGCGCTGCCCAGCAGCGAGGCCGACCAGGCCTGCGGAATGACCAGGCCCTTGTCCTGGCCGTCGATGCGGTCCTTGGCCGCGGCGACGAACGGGGAGCCGATGAACTGGGCGAAGCCCAGCACGTCGGGCTCCAGCTCGGTGTAGCCAGCGAGGGCCTTCTGCGGGTCGTAGCCGTGGTCGCGGACGGTCAGCTCGAGCTGGCGGCCGCAGATGCCGCCCGCGTCGTTCGTCTGCTTGATCCAGAGCTGCTGGGCCTGGGTGACGCTCTTGCCGAGCGAGGCGTAGACGCCGGTCATGTCGGTGAGGGCGCCGAGCCGGATGGCCGTGGCGCTGACCCCTTTGCCGGTCTTGACCCCGCCTTCGGCCTGCTTGTCCTCGGCGCCGCCGCCCGCCTTCGCACTGCAGCCGGCGGCGCCGGTGAGGACGAGCGCGGCGGCGAGGGCCGCCGTACCGATGCGCGCGCTCTTGTTCGCACTGGGTCTGATCACGCTGGCTCCTTCGGGGGACGGATCCGGGCGAGGCCGCCCGGGAGGAACAGGACGACGGCGACGACGGCCGCGCCGTACAGGTAGCGGGACGCCTCGCCCGGGGAGACCCCGCCGGTGCCCGGGGCGGAGACGAGCGGGAGGGCGTCGCTGTAACGGGTGAGCAGCTGGGGCAGCAGGGAGACGAAGGCGGCGCCGATGACGGAGCCCGCGACCGTGCCCAGGCCGCCGATCACGATCATGGCGAGGTATTCGAGGGACAGGACCATGCCGAAGTAGTCGGGCACGGTGCGCTGGAAGACGAGGGCGAGCAGGACCCCGGCCAGGCCCGCGTACATGGAGGACAGGACGAAGACGGCGGCGCGGTAGCGGGCGACCGGGACGCCCATGACGCCGGCGGCGATGTTGTGGTCGCGGATGGCGTTCATGGCACGGCCGGGACGCCCGCGCAGGATGCCGCGGGCGAGGAGGGCGCCGGCCAGGAGGGCGGCGAGGGCGACGTACCAGAGCTTCTCGGCGGACTGGAAGGGGACGGCTGCGATCACGGTCTCGGTGTCGTCGAAGGTGATGCCGAAGAGGGAGAGCGGTTCGACGGCGCGTCCGTTGAAGCCGCCGGTGAGCGGGGTGGCGTTGAACAGGACGTGCTGCCCGATGAAGATCAGCGCGAGGGTGGCGATGCCGAGGTACGCGCCGCGCAGGCGGCCGGCGATCGGGCTGAAGAGCCCGCCGGCCGCTCCCGCGAGGGCGACGGCGAGGACAGCCGCGAGCCAGCTGGGCAGGCCGAGCCCGAAGAGCTCCCCCGTGCCGTCCCCGGCGAGCGCGCAGTACCCGTACGCCCCGACGGCGAGGAAGAAGGCGTGCCCCATGGACAGCTGCCCGGTGGCCCCGGTGAGCAGGTTCAGCCCGATGGCCCCGATGCCGGCGGCGATCGCGAACAGCCCGGCCTGGAGCCAGAACCGCTCCAGGTAGAAGGGCAGCGCCAGGAGCAGCACGGCGGCGGCGGTCCATGCCGCGTAGCGCAGCCGGAAGCGGGCGGGCCGGCCTGCGCCGGGCTCGGCGGGCGCGGGCGCGGGCGATTCCAGCCTCGCCTGCGTTTGAGGCGCGGGCGCGGAGCGCCGTGGGGGTCGGGGCGGAGCCCCGGTCTTCGGCGGGCGCCCCGCAGGGGAGACGTCAGACACGGGCGAGCTCCTTCGTGCCGAAGAGACCCGCCGGGCGCAGGAGCAGGACCACGACCATCACCACGTACGGGGCGAGGTCGCCGATGCCGCGGCCGAGGAAGGCGAGCTGGCTCTGGTAACCGGTGGCCATGGCCTCGGTGACGCCGACGATCAGGCCGCCCGCCAGCGCTCCGGTGGTGGAGTCGAGGCCGCCGAGGATGGCCGCCGGGAAGGCCTTGAGGGCGGCCAGCGAGGTGGCCCGTTCCAGTCCGGGGGTGGGGAAGACGGTGAGGAAGAGCGCCGCCACCGCGGCGAGGGCTCCGGCGACCGCCCACGCGGCCAGCGACACCCGGCCCAGCCGGACGCCCATCAGCGCGGCGGTCTCCGGTTTCTCGGCGGCGGCCCGCATGGCCACGCCCCAGGCGGTGTACCGGAAGGCGAGGAGGAAGGCCGTGATCAGCAGGGTGGCGGCGATCAGGGCCGCGATCCGGGTCTGCGGCACGGTGACCGGCCCGAGGTGGAGCACGGCCGCGCCCCACGGGTCGCCGAGCGCGAGTACGTCCGTACCGATGCGACGGGTGAGGTCGGTGATGAGCAGGATGTCCACGCCGATGGTGACGATGGCGAGGACGCTCGGGTCCTGACCCCGGTAGCGCCGCATCACGAGGAACTCCACCCCCGCTCCCACCGCGACGGCCGCGCCGGTGCCCACCGCCAGGGCGGGCCAGAATCCGATGTCGTCGTGCAGGACGGCGGTGACGTACCCGCCCGCCAGGAGGAGGGAGGCGTGGGCGAAGTTGACGACCTCCGTGGCCTTGAAGATGACCACGAAGCCGAGGGCGATCAGCGCGTACACGGAGCCCATGGAGAGGCCGCCGAGCAGGAGTTCCAGGAAGGTGGTCACGCGGCCGGGTCCTCCTCGCCGAGATAGGCGCGGACGACCGCGGGGTCGCTCTGCACCTGGGCGGGGGTCCCGCCGCCGATCCGTTTTCCGAAGTCGAGTACGGTCACCGCGTCCGCGAGCCGCATCACCACCCCCATGTCGTGTTCGACCAGCACGATCGAGATGCCGAGGCCGTCGCGCACGCCCGCGATGACGGCCGCGGTGCGCCGGCGTTCGTCGGCGGTCATTCCGGCGACGGGTTCGTCGAGGAGCAGCAGCCGCGGCTCCATGCACAGGGCCCGGGCCAGCTCGACGAGTTTCTGCTTGCCGTACGGGAGGGAGCCCGCGGGGGCCGCCAGGTCGGCCTCCAGACCGACGAAGGCGGCGATCTCCCGGACCCGTTCGCGGTGCAGCCGTTCCTCGCGGACGGCGGCCGGCAGCCGGAGCCCGGTGGAGAGGAAGCCGGACCGCATCAGCCGGTGGCGGCCGAGCAGCAGGCTGTCGGCGACCGTGGTGTGCGGGGGCAGCGCCAGGTTCTGGAAGGTGCGGGCGATGCCGAGGGCGGCGACGGCGTGCGGGGCGAGCCCGGTGAGCTCGGTGGCGCCGAAACGCACGCTGCCGGAAGCGGCCCGGTAGACCCCGGAGAGCACGTTGAAGCAGGTGGACTTACCGGCTCCGTTGGGCCCGATGACGGCGTGCACGCTGCCGGGTTCGACGGTGAGGGAGACGGAGTCGAGGGCGGTGAGGCCGGCGAAGCGGACGGTGACGTCGGTGACGGTGAGCGCCGGGGGACCGTCGTGGCCGTGGTGGCCGTCGTGGCCGTGGTGGCCGTCGTGGCCGGTGGTGTTCCGACTGGTGGTGTTCCGGCTGGTGGTGTTCGGGCCACGGGTGTTCAGGCGGACCACCTCCCCAGGGTGCGCGTCGCCCGCGGGGCGGGCGCGTCCTCGTCGGTGATGCCGAGGTAGCGGCGGCGTACCTCGTCGGAGGCCGCCAGCTCGGCGGCCGGGCCCGACAGGGTGAGCTCGCCGACTTCCAGGACGTACGCGTACGAGGCCAGCCGCAGGGCGAGCGCCGCGTTCTGTTCCACCAGCAGCACCGAGGTGCCCGAGGCGTTGATCTCGGTGATCGTCTCGGCGATGGTGGCGGCCATCTTCGGCGCCAGGCCCAGCGAGGGTTCGTCCAGGAGCAGCAGCCGGGGGCGGGCCATCAGCGCCCGGCCCAGCGCCAGCATCTGCTGTTCGCCGCCGGAGAGCAGGCCCGCCCGCTGCCGCGCCCGGCGGGCCAGGACCGGGAACAGCTCGTGGACGCGGGCCAGCGAGCGGGCGGTGTCGGCGCGGGAGCCGGCGCGGGCGCCGAGGGCGCCGGCCCGCAGGTTGTCCGCGACGGTCATCCGGGCGAACACCTGCCGGCCCTCGGGGACCTGGACCACCCCGGCGGCGACCGCCCGGGCCGGGCCGAGTCCGTCCAGCGACCGGCCGTCGAAGCTGACGGTCCCGCCGGTGGCGGCGCCCCGGTGGAAGGCGAGCGTCCGGGACACCGCCCGCAGCAGGGTCGTTTTTCCTGCGCCGTTCCCGCCGAGTACGACGACCACGGCGCCGGCGGGTACGTCGAGCGAGACGGCGCGCAGTGCCCGTACCGGCCCGTAGCCGACGGACAGCGCGCGCACCTGGAGCGAGGCCACATCCCCTCCCACTGGTAGGCCCTTTCGGGGCGTTGTGCTGGCGCACAGACCAGCACCGGGCGGGGCGGGCGTCCACGGCCCGAAGCGGAATCGCTGCCGATGACCAGCCCGGGGTGGGGTGCGGTTGTGCAGCGGCACAGACCTGCCGACGGGGCCTCTTACGCCGACCGGCCACGGATGACATCCTCTGCGGCCATGGGCGGACGCAGGGCGCGGACGGAAGCGGAATGGTCGGTGCTGCTGACGGCGGCCGAGGTGCTGATGGAGCGCGTCCCCGCGCTCACGGAGCAGCTGATCGTCGATCTGGCGAAGCACTCGCCGCTGTTCGACCTGGCGGTACCGCGGGACGAGCACTGGCAGCAGGTCAGCGAGGCGATGCGGTACGGCATCGAGGCCTTCGCCGCGCGCCGCTCGGACCTGCGCAAGGATCTGGCGTACGCGGAGGAGCTGGGGCGGCGCAGGGCCGAACAGGGTCTGCCGCTGGACCTGTTGCTCTACGCCTACCGGCGGGCGGGGCGGCTGACGTGGGACGCGCTGCTGGACATCGTCACGGAGGAGGACCCGGACGCCCTGCCGGTCCTGGCCCGGACGGCGGGCGCGATGTGGGCCGGGATCGAACAGCAGGCCGCCGCGACGGCCGAGGCCTATCGGGCGGGCGAGCGGGAGATGCGCCGGCGCAGCGACGAGCGGGTGCAGGCGCTGCTGGACGCGCTGCTGGAGGGGGACGCGGCGCCGGGCCTGGCGGCGCGGGCGGCGGCGGGCCTGGACCTGCCGGAGCAGGGGCGGTACGCGGTGGTCGTGCTCCCGGTGGACCGGCGGGACTCGGTGCACCGGGTGACGTCGGCGGGCGGGATGCGGCTGTTCTGGCGGATGCGGGCGGAGCAGGAACTGGCGGTGGTGGCCCTCGGTTCGTCCTCGCTGGACGAGCTGGTGGCGGAGCTGGCCGACCGCTGCCCCGGCCCGGGCGGGATCGGCCCGGTGGTGGACGGGCTGGCGGAGCTGGGCCGGGCGCGGCGGCTGGCGGAGACGGCGCTGGCCACGTGCGGTGCGGAGGAGCGTTCGCTGGTCCGCCTCTCGCAGCGGCTGCCCACGGCCCTGGTCGTACGCCAGCCCGAGCTCGCCGCGGAGCTGGTCCAGGCGGTCCTGGGCCCCCTCCTGGAACTGGACCCGGCGGACCGGGCGGTGCTGCTGGAGACCCTGGACGCGTGGCTCACGTCGGAGGGCTCCGCCGGGCGGGCGGCGACGCGTCTCTACTGTCACCGGAACACGGTCTTCAACCGGCTGCGGCGGCTGGAGCACCTGACGGCGCGCTCCTTGTCCCGCCCGCGCGACCTGATCGCCCTGACCCTGGCGCTGGACGCCCACCGCCTGGCCGGCGCACCGGGCGCGGCGACCTGAGCGGGGGCGGTCGCGCTGGGTACGGGGCTACGCCCGGCGTCCCAAGTCCCCGCCTGTTGGCTGGCCGGAAGGTGGGGCGTGCAGGCCCCGAGGTGGCGGTCGGGGGCCGACCTGGGCGGCGTGGGCTCACTTAGTTCCTTGAGTACCCGTAGCGGCCGTGTGTGTTCTCGTCATGGTGTTCACGCTGCCTGGGTGTCGGATGTGGGTTCGCGGGTCGAATGGGTGACCTTTCATCGGCGGTGTCGTTGATCGGATGACAGCACCGGTAGCAGGGGAGGGTGGACGTTGAGGCGGAAGTTGCCGCTCGCCGAGGGCGAGACCACCCGGACCGTCTGTGCCCGTGGCCTGCTGCGGACGGGTGTGGATGAGAAGACCGGTGAACTGCTGGCGGTCTCGGTGCTGGCGGAGCGTGTCGGCTGGGCTGCCGATCTTGTGCACGGCATGGCCATTGGGCTGCTGGCCGCCCAGTGGAACGGCGCCGATGTGGACGTGCTCGCCTCCGGGGAGGACGGCGGGGGCAGGAAGCTACCGTCGAATGCGTGGATGGCGCTGCGGCGTCTGGGCTGGACTACCGCGCCACCCGAAGGAATCCGTGTCAATGACCGAATCGTTCGGATGGCGCAGGAGCAGGCCGGGCGCGTCCTGCGCTCGGTGAAGTGGCGTGCCGATCTGACCGCCGGAGTCCTCGCGACCTGGCCCGCCGACCCCGCCAAGCGCGGTGTGCAGGAGTGGGATGCGGTGCGTTCCGCGGTACCGGGAGGGCAGCATCTGCCCTCCAGCGTCATCGCAGCCCGCACCAGGCAGATCTCCGCGTTCATCAGAGAGCATGACCGGATGCCCGCTGATCTGTTCGCGCTGGAGAGTGCGCCCAGGGTGGCGCGGATGCTGCTGTTGTCGGCGTGTGACGGGCAGCAGGCCACCATCGAACGGGCGGATGAGCCGGGCCGGGCGCTGTTGCGCTTGCAGCTCCCTACCCGGCCCGACCCGCAGTCGTACCACGACTGGGCGTGGGTGGCCTGCCCCATCAAGCTGCCCCCTACGATCCCCGCCGGTGCGGTGCTGCACCTGCCCACGCTCCGCCCGCACCAGGGCCGCGTCCGCACCGACCTCGCCTACACCCACCCGGTGCCGAAACCGGCTCGCATTGGGCACACGGTCGCGCTCGGTGTGGACTGGGGCCTGAACACCCTGCTGAGCGCAGGCGCGACCCGGCTCCATGACGACGGGCGGATCACCGCCCTCGGGGCCGGGGCCATGTTCCGGGCGGCCGGCGTCCTCGCCAAGCAGCACCGGCTGCGCCGACTCTCCGAGTATCTGCACAGCAAGATCAGCCAGTACCAGCGGCTCATCGCCGGAGACGAACAGCACTCCCTGACCGCCAAACACACCCTCCTGGGCGGCGAGATGCGCCGAGTCTGCACACGCCGGTCGAACCTCAACGAGGCATTGGCCTGGGCCGCCGCCCGCTGGGCGGTCGATCAGGCCATCATGGCCGGGGCGAGCGTCATCTACGTCGAAGACCTCCGCTCCATGGAAGCCCGCGGCATGGGCCGCACCACCAACACCCGCCTCTCCCAGCAGGTACGTGGGCAGATCGTGGACCGCATGCGTCATCTGGCGGCCGAGACGGGCATCGCCCTCGTCACCGTCCCGGCGCGCAACACCTCCAAGCACTGCCCGCAATGCCTCACCCCGCTACAGCACCGCAAAGCCCCAGACCGGCCCACCACACCAGGCTGGAAATGGGCCGTCTGCCCCACCTGTTCCTGGCAGGGCGACCGCGACCAGGGCGCCTGGCAGCGCATCGCATCCCGCGGTCTCGCCCACCAGACCAAGACCGTTGTCGACCGCACCACCGGCGCCATGGCCATCCAAAAATACGGTCGTGAACACACTCGAAGCGGCCGCGGTCATCACACCGACCGAACAAAAGACCAGCCAGCGGGACCGGTCCAAGACCGGACCCACCCGGCACAAGACAACACGTCCGACGCCCAGGCGACGCCGGACACCCTCCCCTGCCAGACCCTCGGGCCCAGCAGGCCAGCGTCCGGAGGGACACGCTCACACGGACCGGCACCGACTGCCCCGCGCAGTACACCGGCACCAGGACGTGACAACGATCAGCAAACCCACCACCAGCCGACACCGGCCACGAGGAGCAGCACTGGGCGCGGGGTTCCACCTCCACGTCCACGCGACGCCTCCACGATGGGCGCCCGTCCACGAACCGGACACAGTCCGGCTCGGGATCACCGGGCTGATCTGAGACGCTTGATGTCGGAAAACCGCCAGCCGTGGTGGGTTCCGACCCGGATCCTGGAGCCATGCACACCGACACCGAGCGCTGCGTAAGGGCCGTGCAGTCGAAGGACGCCCGCTTCGACGGCTGGTTCTTCACCGCGGTGCTGACCACCCGGATCTACTGCCGGCCCAGCTGCCCCGCCGTGCCCCCGAAGGTCGAGAACATGACCTTCCTGCCCAGCGCCGCCGCCTGCCAGCAGGCCGGGTTCCGGGCGTGCAAGCGGTGCCGGCCCGATACGAGCCCCGGTTCGCCCGAGTGGAACGCCCGGGCCGACGCCGTCGCACGGGCGATGCGGCTGATCCGGGACGGGGTGGTGGACCGGGAGGGGGTCCCCGGCCTGGCCGTCCGCCTGGGCTACTCCACCCGCCAGGTGGAGCGGCAGCTCAACGCCGAGCTCGGGGCCGGCCCGCTCGCCCTCGCGAGGGCCCAGCGCGCCCAGACCGCCCGGCTCCTCATCGAGACCTCCGAGCTGCCGATGGGCGACGTGGCCTTCGCCGCCGGGTTCGCCTCCATCCGAACCTTCAACGACACGGTCCGCGAGGTCTTCGCCGTGTCCCCGAGCGAGCTGCGGGAGCGGGCCGTCAGGGCCAGCCACCACAAGAACGCCCCGCCCAGGATCCCCGGGACGATCAGCCTGCGACTGCCGTTCCGGACCCCCCTCAACCCCGACAACCTCTTCGGGCACCTCGCCGCGACCGCCGTCCCCGGCGTCGAGGAGTGGCGGGACGGCGCCTACCGCCGCACCCTGCGCCTCCCCTACGGCACCGGTGTCGTCGCCCTGACCCCGCAGCCCGACCACATCGGCTGCCGCCTCGCCCTGACCGACCTGCGCGACCTCACCATCGCCATCAGCCGCTGCCGCTGGATGCTCGACCTCGACGCCGACCCGGAGGCGATCGACGAGCAGCTGCGCTCCGACCCGCTGCTGGCCCCGCTCGTGGACAAGGCTCCCGGGCGCCGGGTTCCCCGTACGGTCGACGCGGCGGAGTTCGCCGTACGGGCGGTCCTGGGCCAGCAGGTCTCCACCGCGGCCGCGCGCACGCACGCGGCCCGGCTGGTCACCGCGTACGGCGAGCGGATCGAGGACCCCCTGGGCGGGCTGACGCACCTCTTCCCCTCGCCGCAGGCGCTCGCCGGGCTGGACCCGGAGTCCCTGGCCCTGCCGCGCAGCCGGCGCGGCACGCTCGCCACGCTGGTCGCGGCGCTCGCCGACGGTTCGCTGCCGCTCGGCATCGACAGTGACTGGGACGCGGCGCGGGCGCAGCTCACGGCGCTGCCCGGCTTCGGCCCCTGGACCACCGAGGTGATCGCGATGCGGGCGCTCGGCGATCCGGACGCGTTCCTGCCGTCCGATCTGGGGGTCCGGCGGGCGGCGCGGGGGCTGGGTCTGCCGTCCACCCCCTCGGCGCTGACGGCGCGGGCGGCCGGGTGGCGGCCCTGGCGCGCGTACGCCGTCCAGTACTTGTGGGCCACGGACGCCCACCCCATCAACCACCTGCCCGTCTGAGGAGCACCAGCCATGCGAGACATCGTGAGCAGCGGCAAGCAGCACGCCGTCGTCGAGAGCCCCTGCGGTCCGCTGACCCTGGTCGCCACGGACGGCGTCCTCAGCGGCCTCTACATGACCGGGCAGCGCCACCGGCCCGCCGAGGAGTCCTTCGGGGAGCGGGTCGCCGCCACCGAGGAGCCCTTCCCCGAAGTGGTGCGCCAGCTGACCGCGTACTTCGCCGGGGAACTCACCGAGTTCGACCTCCCCCTCCGGCTGGAGGGCACCGACTTCCAGCGCAGCGTCTGGGACCAGCTCGTACGCATCCCGTACGGCGAGACGTGGTCGTACGGTGAGCTCGCGGCCCGGCTGGGCAAGCCGAACGCCTCGCGCGCGGTGGGTCTGGCGAACGGGAAGAACCCGGTCGGCATCATCGTCCCGTGCCACCGGGTGATCGGCGCCTCGGGCGGCATGACCGGATACGGCGGCGGGCTCGAACGCAAGGAGCGGCTGCTGACCTTCGAGTCCGGGAACCGTCCCGGGGGTCAGACGACGAGGAGCGGGACGAGCAGGGCGAAGGCCGCGCCCGCCTCCACGGCGTAGCCGTAGAGCGAGGGGTGCTGGACGGGCGCGGCGAGCAGGACCACGCTCTGCTGGGTGGCGGCCGCCGTCACCCAGTCGGCGTCGGCGCCGAGGTTGCCCTGGTACCAGCCTTCGCAGGTGCCCGGACCGGTGACGGCGAGGAGGTCGTCCTCGCGGCGGTAGAAGGCCTGCCAGCCGGCGGCGGGCGCGGACCAGCCCTCGAAATCGGTGAACTGGGCCCAGCCGCCCTCGCGTATCGCGGTGTCGAACAGCCAGACCGGTGTCCCCTCGGGCGTGACCTCACCACCGGCCTGCTGGTCGGTGGTGAAGTGGACCATGGGAAGGGCATCGGGCCCGTCGGCGGTGCTGGGCCAGGCGTACATCGTGATCATCTGCTGATTCTGTCCTGATCGGAGTAAGCCCGGCGTCACGAGCCCGGCGTCGCGAGCCCGGCGTCACGAGCCCGGCGTCGCGAGCCCGGCGTCGCGAGCCCGGCGTCGCGAGCCCGGCGTCGCGAGCGCGGTGGTACGAGCCCGGTGGTACGAGCCCGTGTTACGAGGAGACCGCGCGCCGGCCGTTCTCCAGTTCCACGGCTCCCTCGCCCGACTGCAGGACCCGGTACGCCTCCTGGGTGCGCAGCCCGAGCGATCCGGGCAGGTACGCGGCGAGTTCGGCGGGCTCGACCAGCCGCCACGAGAGCAGTTCCTCCTCCTGGAGCGTGATCGAGGCGAGCTGGCCGGCGTCGAGCACCCCGCCGTCGTAGACGTACGCGACGATCGGCGGCCGCTCAGTGCCGAGGACCCAGTCGACGGCGAGCAGCCGGCCGAGCGGGACGTCGATGCCGATCTCCTCGGCGCTCTCGCGGCGGGCGGCGATGCGCGGCGACTCGCCCTGGTCCGACTCGATGGTGCCGCCCGGCAGGGCCCATCCCTCGCGGTAGTTGGGCTCGACGAGCAGGACCCTGCCCCCGGCGTCCCGGTAGAGGGCGGCCGCGCCGGCCAGCACCCGGGGCAGGCTCGCGATGTACGTGGCGTAGTCATCCGTGGTGGTCACCCGGCCACCCTACCCAGGGGGTGCCGGGGGCCCGTCCGGCCCGTGCTCGCGGTCTCGGCCCTTGGACCGCGCGACGCGCCGCAGCCGGGGGTGGCGGGCCCGTTCCTGTTCGGGGACGGCGTCGCCGACCAGGGCCCGGACCGCGTCCCGCATCCCGTGCGGGGCGTGCCGGGCGGGTCCGGCGCCGGGGTCCTCGCGCAGTTCCTTCACCAGGGCCCAGCAGAGCAGCAGCATGACGATGACGAAGGGCAGCGCGACCAGGATGGTGGCGGTCTGCAGGGACTTCAGGCCGCCCGCGACGAGCAGCACGGCGGCGACGGCGGCCATCAGCACGCCCCAGGTGACGACGAGCCAGGTGGGCGGGTGCAGGGAGCCGCGGCTGGTGAGGGAGCCCATGACCAAGGAGGCGGAGTCGGCGCTGGTGACGAAGTAGGTCATGACCAGGACCATGGCGACCCACGAGGTGAGCGTGGACAGCGGCAGCGCGTCCAGCATCGCGAAGAGCGAGGCCTCCGTACCGTCCTTGAGCGTGGCGGCGAAGTCCACGGCGCCGGTGGAGTCGAGGCGGATGGCGGTGCCGCCCATCACGCAGAACCAGATGACGGTGGCTCCGCTGGGGACGAGCAGCACGCCGATGAGGAACTCGCGGATGGTGCGGCCGCGCGAGATGCGGGCGATGAAGGTGCCGACGAAGGGGGCCCAGGAGAGCCACCACGCCCAGTAGAAGATCGTCCACGCGCCGAGCCAGGCGCTGTCGGTGAAGGCCCCGGTGCGACTGGCCATGGGCAGCAGCTCGTGCAGGTAGCCGCCGACGCTGGAGGGGATCACGTCGAGGACGTAGACGGTGGGTCCGAGTACGAAGACGAAGAGCATCAGGGTGGCGGCGAGCACGATGTTGATGGTGCTGAGCCACTTCACCCCCTTGTGCAGGCCGGAGAAGGCGGAGAGCACGAAGGCCGCCGAGAGGGAGCCGATGATGATCAGCTCGACGGTGATGGAGTCCTCTACCCCGGTGGTGAGGTTCAGCCCCTTGGCCACCTGGAGCGCGCCGAGCCCGAGGCTGGTCGCGGTGCCGAAGACGGTGGCGAAAACGGCGAGCAGATCGATGGCCTTGCCGGCCCGTCCGTTGGCGCGCGCTTCGCCCATCAGGGGGACGAAGGCGGAGCTGAGGCGGTTGCCGCGGCCCTTGCGGAAGGTCGCGTAGGCGAGGGCGAGGCCGGCGATGCCGTAGATGGCCCAGGGGGTGAGGGTCCAGTGGAAGAAGGAGTACTCCATGGCCACGAGGGCGGCGCCACCCGTACCGGGGGCCGCCCCGGAGGCCGGGGGCGGGTTCAGGTAGTGGGTGAGCGGCTCCCCCACTCCGAAGAACATCAGGCCGATGCCCATGCCGGCGCTGAACATCATCGCGATCCACGCCAGGTTGGTGAACTCGGGCTCGGAGTCGTCGGCGCCGAGGCGGATCCGGCCGAAGCGGCTGATCGCGAGCACGACGCACAGCACGAGGAAGAGGTCGGCGGCGATCACGAAGAGCCAGGCGAAGTTGTTCAGCACCCAGGCGAGCGCGGCGCTCGACGCGGTGTCGAAGGAGTCCTTGGCGAGGGCCGCCCAAGCGACGACGGCCAGCACGGCGATCACGCCCACGGCGACGACGGCGTGGTCGGGGGCGTGGTCGGGGGCGCCGTCCGCGGGGCCGCCGGAACCCCCGCCCGGGGGGCCCGGACCGGCCTCTTCCAGCGAATCCGTGCTCATGCGGCCACACTATGCAGGCATATATCCCCATTTAGGGTCATGGCACGCCGCATGTGGCCCAGGCCACTCATGGGCATAGGAGGATCCTCCGGATAAGCTCATGGCGGCGCGACTGCACTGTTCGATAGCAAGGGAATAGCAAGGTGACGGACGGAGCAGTAACTGAGGCCGCGCGCGTGCTCATCGCCGCGGACAAATTCAAGGGCTCGCTCACGGCCGTTCAGGTCGCGGAGCGGGTGACGGCCGGCCTTCGCAAGGCCGTCCCGGGCGTGGAGATCGAGACCCTCCCCGTCGCGGACGGCGGCGACGGTACGGTCGCGGCCGCCGTCGCGGCCGGTTTCGAACGCCGGGAGGTACGGGTCACCGGACCCCTCGGCGACCAGGTCACGGCCGCCTTCGCGCTGCGCGACGGCACCGCGGTGGTCGAGATGGCGGAGGCCTCCGGGCTCCAGCTCCTGCCGGCGGGCACCTTCGCCCCGCTGACCGCGACCACGTACGGCTCGGGCGAGCTGCTGAAGGCCGCGCTGGACGCGGGCGCGCGCTCCATCGTCTTCGGTGTGGGCGGCAGCGCCACCACCGACGGCGGCGCCGGCATGCTGGCCGCGCTGGGCGCGGTGTTCCTGGACGCGAACGGCGAACCGGTCGGTCCGGGCGGCGGCGCGCTGGCCGACCTGGCCTCGGCCGACCTGTCCGGCGTCGACCCGCGCTTCGCGGACGTGGAGTTCGTCCTGGCGAGCGACGTGGACAACCCGCTGACCGGCCCGAAGGGCGCCCCGGCGGTCTACGGGCCGCAGAAGGGGGCGTCGCCCGAGGACGTGGCCACGCTGGACGCGGCGCTGGCGCACTTCGCGGTGGTGCTGGAGAAGTCGATCGGCGCGAAGGCCGCCGAGTGCGCGGTGCTCCCGGGTGCGGGCGGCGCGGGCGGCATCGGCTACGGGGCCCTGCTGCTCGGCGCGACGTTCCGTCCCGGCATCGAGCTGATGCTGGAGGTGCTCGGCTTCGCCCCGGCGCTGGAGCGGGCCACGCTGGTCATCACCGGTGAGGGCTCGCTGGACGAGCAGACCCTGCACGGCAAGGCCCCGGCGGGTGTCGCGGCCGCGGCGCGTGCGGCGGGCAAGCCGGTCGTGGCGGTCTGCGGCCGTCTGCTGCTGAGCCAGGAGGCCCTGGAGGCGGCCGGCATCCGCAAGGCGTACCCGCTCACGGACCTGGAGCCCGACCCGGCCAAGTCCATCCCGAACGCGGGTCCCCTGCTGGAGCGGGTCGCGGCCAACATCGCCGCCGACGTTCTCTGACCCCGCCAGACCCGTGAGGCCCGGAGCCCCTCGGGGCTCCGGGCCTGCGTACTTCCAGCCCGGCCGGGCTGGAAAACGCCGTGCGCGTGGGTGGGCGGCCGGAGCACGGCGCGAGCGCGGTGGACGGCGGCGCCGACCGGGAGAGCCTCGCCTCCCACCGGGTCATGGCCGCGGCCGGGATGCGGTTCGCCGGGGAGGACGAGCGGCTGCGGTACTACGCGGTGAGCTGGGCTCCGCAGGCCCCGAGCGGCTGAGCCGTCGGGACGGCGCGGGCGCAGCCGCCGCCCTGGAGGTTCACGGCGGTGGCGGTGGCGAGGTCGTCCGCCGTCAGGCTCGGGCGCGGCCCCCTGGCGTACCGTGCGGCCGCAGTGGCCCCGGCAGCCACCGCCAAACGCCCCGGACAGTGTTAGAAAGGGCTCATGACCGGACGTTTTGGTCGCCAGCCGACCGGGTGGGGCTCGCGCCTGTTCGCACGCCTGTCCCGGTGGGGGCACAGCGTCGCCGGTCAGGTCTTCGCCCTCCAGGCGGTGATCGTGGTGCTGCTGATCAGCGCTGCCGTGGTGGCCCTGGTGGTCCAGGCCCGGTACGACAGCCAACGCGACGCGCGCAACCGCTCGCTCGCGGCCGCCGAGGCCTTCGCGCACGCCCCCGGTCTCCCGGAGGCGCTGAAGTCGGCGGATCCGACCGCCGAGCTCCAACCCCTGGCCGAGGCCGCCCGCCAGGCCTCGGGCGTCGACTTCATCGCCGTCATGACCACCGACGGGATCCGCTACACCGACTCGCGGCCCGAGCTGATCGGACAGCGGGCCACCGGGAACCTCTCCCGCGCCGCCGCCGGGGAGTCCTTCACCGAGACCTTCACGGGCGAGCCGAGCGACGCCGTCCGGGCCATCGTCCCCGTACGGGACGCCGACGGCGCGGTCGTCGGCCTGGTCGGCACCGGCATCGACGTGCAGAACGTCGCGAAGGTCGTCGAGGGCCAGCTCCCGCTGCTCCTCGGCGCCGCGGCGGGCGCCCTGCTGCTCGGCACCGGCGGCGCCGCCCTGGTCAGCCACCGCCTGCGGCTCCAGACCCGCGGCCTGGGCGCCGCCGAGATGACCCGGATGAACGAGCACCACGAGGCCGTCCTGCACGCCGTGCGCGAGGGCGTGCTCATCATCGGCGCCGACCAGCGGCTCGTGCTGGCCAACGACGAGGCCCGCCGGCTCCTCGACCTGCCGCCCGAGGCGGAGGGGCGCCGCGTCGCCGACCTCGGCCTCGACCCGCGCACCACGGAGCTGCTGGGCTCCGGCCGGGTCGTCACGGACCACGTGCACCTGGCGGGGGACCGGCTGCTCGCGGTCAACGTACGGCCCACCAAGCCGTACGACGGCCTGGTCACGGGCCACGTCGTGACCCTGCGCGACTCCACCGAGCTCGCCGCGCTCTCCGGCCGGGCCGAGGTGGCCCGCAGCCGGCTCCAGCTGCTGTACGACGCCGGGGTGCGGATCGGTACGACCCTGGACGTGGTGCGGACCGCCGAGGAGCTGTCGGAGGTCGCCGTCCCCCGCTTCGCGGACTTCGTGACGGTGGAGCTGCTGGAGCCGGTGCTGCACGGTGAGGAGCCCGCGCTGGCCGCCGGCATGTACACCGAGATGCGCAGGGCGGCCATCAGCGGGGTCCGCACCGACTCGCCACTCCAGCCGGTCGGCGACATCATCCGGTTCGACGTGCCCACGGCCCCAATGGCGGCGGCCCTGGACGCCGGGCGCGCGGTGCTCGCGGCCGATCTGAACGCGGCCATGGGCTGGCGGGCCCAGGACGGGACCGCGACCCGCGAGGCCCTCGACTACGGGCTCCACTCGCTGATCTCGGCACCGCTCCAGGCGCGGGGCGTGGTCCTGGGCATGGCCAACTTCTGGCGGGCAGACACCCCGGAGCCCTTCGGTGAGGAGGACCTCTCCTTCGCCGAGGAGCTCGCGGCGCGCGCGGCCGTCTCCATCGACAACGCCCGCCGCTTCACCCGCGAGCACGCGGTGGCCGTAACGCTCCAGCGCAGCCTGCTGCCCCGGGTGCTGCCCGACCAGAGCGCCGTGGACGTGGCCTTCCGCTACCTGCCCGCGATGGCGGGGGTGGGCGGGGACTGGTTCGACGTGATCCCGCTGCCGGGCGCCCGGGTGGCGCTGGTCGTCGGCGATGTCGTCGGGCACGGGGTGCACGCCGCGGCCACCATGGGCCGGCTGCGGACCGCCGTGCACAACTTCTCCACCCTGGACCTGCCGCCCGACGAACTGCTCGGACACCTCGACGAGCTGATCAACCGGATCGACCAGGACGAGAGCGGGGGCGGGGAGGTCGAGGACGACGGCGACGGTGTGGGGAAGCCGGCCGCAATCACGGGTGCCACGTGCCTCTACGCGGTCTACGACCCGGTCTCCGGACGGTGTGTGATGGCCAGCGCGGGGCACCCCGGGCCCGCGCTGATCCGCCCCGACGGGCACGTGGAGTTCCCCGAACTGCCGACCGGGCTCCCGCTCGGTGTGGGCGGCATGCCCTTCGAGGCCACCGAGTTCCGGCTTCCGGAGGGGAGCCGGCTCGTGCTGTTCACCGACGGCCTGGTGGAGGACCGGGACCGGGACTTCGACACCGGCCTGCGCCTGCTGGGCGACACGCTGTCGGTGCCCGGCCGCAGCCCCGAGCAGGCCTGTGCGGACGTGCTCGCCGCGATGCTGTTCCCGGTGCCGAGCGACGACATCGCCCTGCTGATCGCCGACACCCGCCGGCTGGAGGCGGACCAGATCGCGGAATGGGAGGTACCGGTCGACCCCTCGGCCGTCTCGCGGGTGCGCAACGCGGGCTCGGCGCAGCTCGCCGAGTGGGGCCTGGAGGAGGTCGCCTTCACCACCGAGCTGATCCTCAGCGAGCTGATCACCAACGCCATCCGGTACGGCAGCCCGCCCGTCCGGGTCCGTCTGCTGCGCGACCGCAGCCTGATCTGCGAGGTCGCCGACGGCAGCAGCACCTCCCCGCACCTGCGGTACGCGGCCACCACCGACGAGGGCGGGCGCGGGCTGTTCCTCGTCGCGCAGTACGCCGACCGGTGGGGCACCCGCTACACCGAGCGCGGCAAGGTCATCTGGGCCGAGCTGCCACTGACCGGGGGTGCCGAGCCGCAGCCGCCGGCCCCGCTGGACCTGGACGCGCTGGAGGACATGGCCTGGTGACCCCCGAGGGGGGAACGGTCGTACGGGTACCGGCCGAGCGACCGGTCGTACGGGTTCCGGCCGGGCGGCCGGTCGTACGGGTTCCGGCCGGGCGCCCGCTCACACGGCCCGGGCCCGGGCCAGCAGCACCGCGACGTCGTCCTGCTGGGCGCGCGGCAGCAGCCGCCGCAGGATCCCGTCGCACAGTTCCTCCAGCGGCTCTCCCACCCTCAGCAGTGCCTGCGCCAGCTGCTCCATGCCCTGGTCGAGGTCCCGGTCCCGGGCCTCGATGAGGCCGTCGGTGTAGAGCACGAGCAGGCCTCCCGGGGACAGCCGTACCTCCTCGGTGCGGAAGTCCCGCCCGCCCGCGCCCAGCGGAGTCCCCGGGGGCCCGTCGAGGAAGGTGATGGTCCCTTCGGGGGTGACCACGGCCGGCGGCGGGTGGCCGGCGCGGGCGATCACACAGCCGCCGGAGGCCGGGTCGTGCACGGCGTACACGCAGGTCGCCATCTCGTCCTCGCCCAGGTCGGCCACCACGGCATCGAGCGAGCGGAGCATCTGCGCCGGGGGCACGTCGTGGCGCGCGAGGGTCCGTACGGCCGTACGCAGCTGCCCCATGACGGCCGCCGCGTGGACCCCGTGGCCCATGACGTCCCCGATGACCAGCCCGGTGCGGCCGCCGGGCAGCGGGATGGCGTCGAACCAGTCCCCGCCGACGTCGTGGTCGCTGGCGGGCAGGTAGCGGCCGGTGAGTTCCAGGCCGGGGACCTCGGGCAGCGCGCTGTTGGTGAGGCTGCGCTGGAGCGTCAGGGCGGCCTGGCGCTGGCGGGTGTACATCCGGGCGTTGTCGATGTTGAGGGCGGCGCGGGCGACCAGCTCGTCGACGAGTACGCAGTCCTGCTCGTCGAAGGGCTCCCGGTCGCGGGTCCGCGTCACGGCGACCGCGCCGAGCACCGTGCCGCGCGCGACCAGCGGGACCAGGCGCGCCGAGCCCAGTGTGGCGAGGTAGGTGCGCAGCTCGTCGGCGCGCGGGGAGGTGATCAGTGCCGGGATGTCGGAGACGTAGAGGTTCATGGGCCGCCCCTCGGCGATGACCTGCTCGTAGACGGTGCCCACCGGGATCTGGAAGGTCTGGCCGGCGACGAGTCGCGCGGTGGGCGCGGTCGGGTCGGGGAACTGGGCCGCCAGACGGCGCAGGACACCGCGCGTGGAGGCCGCCGGCAGCGCGGCCTCGTCGGGGCCGAGTACCGCTTCGAGCACCTGTACGTCGGCGGAGTCCGCGAGCTGCGGTACCAGTACCTCCACGATCTCCCGGGCGGTCTGGTGGAGGTCCAGGGTGGTGCCGATGCGGGTGCCCGCCTCCGCCAGCAGGGCGAACCGGTGCTGGGCCCGTTCGGCATCGGCCTGGGCCTGCTGGCCTTCGGTGATGTCGATGAGGGAGGCGATCAGGCCGAGGGGCCGCCCGGAGCCGTCCAGCAGCGGGGCGTACGAGCACGACCAGGTCCGGTCGTGCTCGGGGTCCGCGGGGGTCCGCCCGGTGCGGCGGACGTCGACGACGGCGGCGCCCTGGTCGAGGACCTGGCGCATCGTCGCCTCCAGCGCGACGGCGTTGACCCCGGGCACCACCTCGGTGAGCCGTTTGCCGAGGTGCTCGGCGGCGGAGACGCCGTTCATCCGGGCCAGCGCGTCGTTGACCCGGAGGAACCGCAGGTCGGGGCCGAGGGTGGCGAGGCCGATGGGCGACTGTGTGAAGAGGCTCTGGAGGGCGGCGAGCGAGTCCCGCATGTGGAGGACCTCGGAGGTCTCCACGGCGATGAGCATGGCCCCCGTCCGGCCCTGCGGGTCGACGGCGGGGACGATCCACATCTCCATCGGGACGCGGTGGCCGTCGCGGTGGCGCACGGGCAGGGTGCCGACGACGGTCTCGCCGGCCTGGACGCGCCGGGTCAGCTGATCGGCGAGCTCCCGGTTGGCCTCGGGCACGAGCACGGCGGTGCCGGGAAGGCCGATGATGTCCTCGGGACGGTGCCCGAGCAGGTCCTGGGCTGCCAGCGACCACTCCACGACGCGCCCGTCGGCGTCCTCCCGCCACAGGGCGATCGGCAGCAGCTCGCGGAGCACGCCCGCGTACCCGACAGCCGCCACGGGCGGGTCCGGCACCTCGCTCGTCGACTGGTAAGTGTCCAATGCACCGACCTCACCCCGGGGGGCCTGATTCCTACCGATTCACCCTATCCGAGGCCTGGACGCGGGGCTCTGTGTCCGGCACAACGCCCGACGCTCCGCAGGCCGAGCAGGCCCGCCGCCACGCTCGCCCGCGGCGCAGATCGAGTCGGGCAGGTGGGCCGCGGCGAAGGCCGCCCGGTCGCGCCCGTCGACGATCTGCGGGCCGCCGTCCTCGTTCTGGGCGGCGGTCAGCGCGGGATCGCGGCGCCGTTCGGTGCCGACGGTGGTGGTGCGCTCCCCCGGCACCGGCCCGGCCGCGCGGGAATGCGTCCGGAACGGGGCCCGGGCGAGTCGCTCCGTACGGTCGCCGCCGGACAGGTCGGGCCGGCCGGCGTTGGCGACGAGGAGACCGCCCCCGGTGAGGACGGCCGACGGCTCTCCTGGCGCGGGCCGTCGAAGACGCGGTCCGCGCGCGGGGTCAGGCCCCCACGCGCTCGTCCGCACGCGCCGCGTCCGGCCGCCGCGGCGCGCCGGGCGCGCCGAGGACCGCCGCGATGCCCTGCGCGAGGCAGGGGATCCGGTGCGCCGGGATGCCCGCGATGTTGATCCGCCCCGAGGTCGTGCCGTAGATGGCGAACTCCCTGCGCAGGCGGAGCATCTGGGGCGAGGTCAGCGGCAGCATCGAGAACATCCCCTTCTGCCGTGCGAGCGACCGCGCCTGCTCGGCACAGCCCAGGGTGCTCAAGTGCGCGGTCAGGTCGGCCCGGTTGGCCATGATCCGGCCCCGCATGACGTCCAGCTCCGCCCGCCAGGCGGCCCGCAGACCCGCGTCCTCCAGGATCGTGGTCACGACGGCCGCGCCGTGCTCGGGCGGCATCGAGTACAGCGTCCGGGCGGCGTTCTGCAAGGCCGTCTCGGCGTGCCGCACGGCCTGGCCCGAGGCGCCGAGGACGATGGCGCAGCCCACGCGGTCGCTGTAGAGGCCGAAGTTCTTCGAGCAGCTGACGGCGATCAGCATCTCCGGAACGCGCGCCGCCAGCATCCGCGTGGCCAGCAGGTCGGCCTCCAGACCGTCGCCGAGCCCGTGATAGGCCAGGTCGACGAAGGGCACCCAGCCGCCGCGCAGGGCCGACTCGGCCAGCGCCTCCCAGTCGTCCAGCAGGGGGTCCACGCCCGTGGGGTTGTGGCAGCAGCCCTGGAGCAGGACGACGTCGTCGCGCCGCGCCTCGCGCAGTTCCCGCAGCACCCCGGCCGTGTCGAAGCCGCCCTCGGCGTCGCGCCAGCCGTACGTGCGCACCTTCAGACCGGCGGCCTCCAGGATGGGCCGGTGGTTGACGTAGGCCGGATCGCTGATCCACACCGTGGTGCCCGGGCGGGTCCGGCAGATCAGATCGGCCAGCAGCCGCAGCGCGCCCGAGCCCGCGACGGTCTGGACGGCCGCGGCCCGGTCGGCCGGTCCGTCGGGGCCCAGGACCAGGTTCAGCAGGGACCGGTTGAAGGCGGCGTTGCCGGAGAGCCCGCGGTACTCCTTGGACTCGGAGCGCTCCGCCAGGCGGATCTCGGCCTCGCGGACGGCGGCCATGACGGGCGTGGTTCCCGTCTGGTCCCGGTAGACGCCGAGGACGAGGTTCAGGCGTTCGGGCCGCTCGTCACTGCCGTACTCGTAGGTGAGGTCCCACAGCGGGTCGGTGGGCGGCGGGGGGAGGAGCTCAAGCATCTGCGGAAACCTTGGGTCGTGGGCGGCGGTTGGCGAGGACGACGCCGGCGGTGATGAGGGGGACGCCGACGAGCACGGCGAGGGTCGGTGACTCACCGAGCAGGGGGATGGCGAGCAGGACGACGGCGACGGGACTGAGGCTGCCGACGACCGAACTGCGCTCGGCGCCCAGCCTGCGGATGGCGAAGGCGTACAGCAGGCCGGCGCACAGTCCGACTCCGAGCCCCTGCACCACCAGGAACAGCGCGATGTCGCTTCCGGCCGCGTGCGCGATGCCCGTGGGGAGCACCCCGGTCAGGACCAGCAGCCCGATCACCGCGAAGGAGGGCAGGCAGAGCAGGCCGATCGATCCGACGGGATCGAGGTCGACCTCCCGCAGGCCCACGGTGTAGAGGGCCCACAGCCCGCTGGCCACCAGGAGCGTGCCGGCGCCGGCGAGCACGTCCGTGTCCACCGGGACGACGTGGCGCCAGACGAGGGCGACCACACCGGCCGCGATCAGCGCGAGCCCGGCCGCCTGCGTCCCCCGGGGCGCGCCGTGGCCGCGGCCGACCATGATCGCGGAGACGAAGAGCGGGACCATGCCGGGGACGATCGAGCCGACGAAGGCCGCGGACGTCAGCGCGCCGCCGTGCATCGCCGCCAGGAAGAAGGGCACCCCCGCACCGCAGATGATCTTGGCCGCGGCGCCCGGTCGCACCGCGGCGATACGGCGGCGGCGGCGCCACAGGGCGGGGAACAGGACGACGAGGGGCACACCGAAGCGCAGCAGGGCCGCGTCGGCGGGCAGGAGGGAGGAGGCGCTCAGGGCGCGGGCGCTGAGCGCGAAGGCCGCCCAGATCGCCACGGTCACCAGCAGGGCCAGCATGCCCTGGGCCTGCGGGGAGAGCCCGCGCCGGCCGGGGTGTCCGGCACGCGGGCCCGCCGCATCAGCAGGCAGGGTCGCCCGGGTGGTGTGCGTCGCGACCAAGGAAATTGCTCCAGCCTCTGGGTCCCGGACCGATCCGGTCCGTCTCTGGCAACGCTAGGGCTTCCGGCGGGGCAGCCGATTGCCAGTTCTGCCTCTCGGACATACGTTTGGGGCAGAATCTGCCAAGGAGTGACCATGGACGCAGTCGATCTGCAGATCATCCGGGAATTGCAGGCCGATGGCCGCCTGTCCAACCAGGACCTCGCCGACCGCGTCCGGCTGTCCCCGTCACCCTGCCTGCGCCGGGTCCGGCGGCTGGAGGAGGCCGGCCTCATCCGCGGCTACACGGCCATGGTCGACCAGGTCGCCTTCGGCCTCCCGGTCACCGTCTTCGTCCGGATCCGCCTGGAACGCCACACCGCGCAGGCGGTGAGGCTGTTCGAAGAACACGTCGCGGTCATCGAGCACATCCAGGACTGCTACCTGATGGCGGGCAGCAGCGACTACCTGCTCCGGGTCGTGATCGAGGACCTGGAAGCCTACGAAGCCCTGGTGCGCCACCGGATCCACGCCATCCCCGGCATCGCCTCGATCGAATCGAGCTTCGCGTACGGCAGCGTCAAGCAGTCCAGGACGTACCCGCGGCCCGCCCCGGGCGGATCGAAGCGGCGGCTGTGACGGAGCCCCGTACGGCCTGACGCCCCGTACGGCCCAAAAGGGCCCCGTACGGCCTACCGGGAGGCTTCCACCGCCGCCTCGAAGGCCGCGAAGGCGGCGGCGTCGAAGAGGACGAACCGCACCTCCTGAACCTCGGTCCGGGCCGCCCGCACCGTCTCCACCGCGATCCGCGCCCCGTCGTCCATCGGCCAGCCGTAGACGCCGGTGGAGATGGCCGGGAAGGCGACCGTACGGGCCCCCAGGTCGTCGGCGACCCGCAGCGATTCGCGGTAACAGGAGGCCAGCAGCTCCGACCGGTCCTCATCGCGCGACCAGACCGGGCCCACCGTGTGGATGACGTGCCCGGCGGGGAGCCGGCCGGCCGTGGTGGCGACGGCCCGGCCCGTCGGCAGGCCCTTGCCGTAGTGCGAACGCCGCAGGTCCTCGCAGGCCGCGAGGATCTCCGGCCCGCCGCGCCGGTGGATGGCGCCGTCGACCCCGCCGCCGCCGAGCAGCGAGGAGTTCGCCGCGTTGACGATGGCGTCGGCCTTCTCGGCGGTGATGTCGCCGAGGACCAGGGTGATGCGCACCATCAGGAGTCCTTTCTCAGGTGGCGCCAGACCGCCTTGGCGGCGTTGTGGCCGGACATGCCGTGCACGCCCGGGCCCGGCGGGGTCGCCGAGGAGCACAGGAAGACCGCGGGGTGCGCCGTCGTGTACGGGGAGAGGGAGAGCTTGGGGCGCAGCAGGAGCTGGAGTCCCGAGGCGGCTCCGCAGGCGATGTCCCCTCCGACGTAGTTGGGGTTGCGGGCGGCGAGCTGGGGCGGGCCGGCCGTGGCGCGGGCCAGGACCAGGTCGCGGAAGCCCGGGGCGAAGCGCTCCAGTTGGCGTTCGACGGCGTCGGTGAGATCGCCGTCCCAGCCCGCGGGGACGTGTCCGTACGCCCAGAACACGTGCTTGCCCCCGGGGGCCCGGCCGGGGTCGACCAGGCTGGGCTGCGCCGTGATGAGGAAGGGGTTGCGGGGGGCCCGGCCGCCCGAGGCGAGCTGGAGGGCGGCGTCGATGTCGCGGGCGCGCGGGCCGATCTGGACGGTGCCGGCGCGGCGCGGCTCCTCGGCGGTCCACGGGACCGGGCCGTCCAGCGCGTAGTCGATCTTGAACACGGAGGCGCCGTACCGGTAGCCCTCGTACGCGCGCCCCAGGCGGGCGATCCGGGCCAGCGCGGTCGGCGAGGTGTCGAAGACGTAGGCGCGGGCCGGAGGGAGGTCGTCGAGCCGCTTGACCTCGAAGCCGGTGTGGACGGCGGCGCCGAGGTCGCGCAGGTACGCGGCGAGCGCGTTGGAGACGGACTGCGAGCCGCCCCGCGGCATCGGCCAGCCGTTCGCGTGCGCGGCCAGGGCGAAGACCAGGCCGACGGCGCCGGTGGCGATCCCGTCGAGCGGTGCGATCACGTGCGCGACGAGCCCCGCGAACAGCGCCCGTGCCCGTTCGTCACGGAAGCGGCGCAGGAGCCAGGTGGCGGGCGGCAGCCCGGTGAGCCCGAAGCGGGCGAGGGTGACGGGATCCCGGGGCAGAGCGGTGTTCGGCAGGGACATGAAGTCCCGGGCCAGGGTGTCCCACTTGCCGAGGAACGGCCCGACCAGGCGCCGGTACGCACCCGCGTCACGCGGCCCGAAGGACGCCGCCGTCTCCGCGACCGACCGGGAGAGGACGGCGGCCGTGCCGTCGTCGAAGGGGTGCGCCATGGGCAGCGGGGGGTGCAGCCATTCCAGCCCGTAGCGCTTCAGCGGCATCGTGGCGAAGACCGGGGAGCCGGCGCCGAGCGGATGCACCGCCGAGCAGGGGTCGTGCCGGAAGCCGGGGAGGGTGAGCTCCTCGGTCCGGGCTCCGCCGCCGACCGTGTCGGCGGCTTCGAAGACGGCCACCGAGAAGCCGCGCCGGGCCAGTTCGACGGCGGCCGTCAGCCCGTTGGGCCCGGCCCCCACCACGACCACATCGAGAATCGACGGCACTTGCGACTCCTTCGTTTCCGGCGGGCCTGCGCCCCCAGGATATTGCGCCGCACGCGGCGGGCCGGATACCCCCGGACACCCCCTGAGGCTCAGGCGCCCCGGAGCAGGTCCCGGATGCGTACGGCCGTGGCCTCGTCCCGCCCGACGGCGAACGGCAGCGCGTTGTCCCGGTCCACCCGGAAGGGGACCCCGTCGACCGTGCTCTGGGCCCCGCCGGCCTCGGCGACCAGCAGCAGCCCGGCCGCGTGGTCCCAGGCCGAGGGCCAGGTGAAGGCCAGGCCGTCCATCTCGCCGCGGGCCACCTTCAGGTACTCCAGGCCCGCCGAACCGCAGGGCCTGGCCGCGACCCCGGGCACGTCCAGCCGGGCCAGCGTCCGCTTGTTCTCGTCGGAGGTGTAGAGCGGGTGGGCGATGGCGACCCGCAGCGGCGCGCCGCGCTCCGGCGAACCGCTGTGGATGCGCTCGCCGTTGACGTACGAGCCCTGCCCGCGCACGGCGGTCGCCAGTTCCTCCAGCGCGGGGGCGAAGGTCCAGGAGGCGAGGATCTCCCCGCGCACGGCCAGCGCGACCAGGGTGCAGAAGGCCGGATCGCCGTTCACGAACTGGCGGGTGCCGTCGACCGGGTCGACGATCCACACCGGGGCGTCCGCGCGCAGCGCCGCGTACACCGTGGGATCGGCGTGCACGGCCTCCTCGCCGACCACGGCCGAGCCGGGCAGCAGCCGCGTCAGTGCGGCCGTGAGGTGCTCCTCGGCCCTGCGGTCGGCGACGGTCACGAGGTCGTGGGGGCCGGTCTTCTCGTCGACCTCGTGCTCGGCGAGCTGCCTGAATCTCGGCATGATCTCGATCGCCGCCGCCTTGCGGACGGCCTCTTCCACCTCGGACAGGCCATGGGCCAGGAACTCATCGATCATGCCCCCAGCAAAGCACGCCCGACCGGCAAACCCCACCGCCAATCCCGGACGGACGCCCGGACACCGGGTGGCCGCCGGGTGAACCGCCCGCGGGGCCCGGCCCGGCCGCCCGGCGACAGCGCGTTAGCCGCAGCCGTACGCGGGCAGGTGCCGGGGGTGAGCTACGTGACCCCCGGCAAGGAATACTCCCGCGACAGCCGGTACATCACCACGCGGATCACCGCTGACGGGCGGGACGGCTACGAGGTGCGGCCGGGCCGCTACCGCCTGGTGGTGAGCCGGGCCTGTCCGTGGGCGAGCCGGGCCGTGATCGTGCGGCGGCTGCTCGGGCTGGAGCAGGCCCTGCCGATGGCCATCGCCGGGCCCGTGCACGACGAGCGCAGCTGGACCTTCGACCTCGATCCGGGCGGCCGTGACCCGGTCCTCGGCATCGAGCGGCTCCAGGAGGCCTACCTCGCCCGCGACCCCGGCTACGACCGGGGCATCACGGTGCCGGCGATCGTGGACGTCCCGACCGGCCGGGTCGTGACCAACGACTTCGCGCAGATCACGATCGACATGTCGCTGGAGTGGGCCGCCCACCACCGCGACGGAGCACCCGCGCTCTACCCGCCCGCGCTGCGGCCGCAGATCGACGCGGTGAACGACATGGTCTACCGGGACGTGAACAACGGCGTCTACCGGGCCGGCTTCGCCGGGTCCCAGGAGGCGTACGCCGACGCGTACGCGCGGTTGTTCACCCGGCTCGACTGGCTCTGCGCCCGGCTCGCGCGGTCCCGTTACCTCGTCGGCGACACGATCACCGAGGCGGACGTGCGGCTGTTCACCACGCTCGTGCGCTTCGACGCGGTGTACCACGGCCACTTCAAATGCAACCGGAACAAGCTCACCGAGATGCCGGTGCTGTGGGCGTACGCGCGGGACCTGTTCCAGACACCCGGTTTCGGCGACACCGTCGACTTCACGCACATCAAGCGGCACTACTACCTGGTGCACTCGGACATCAACCCCAGCGGGATCGTGCCGACGGGACCCGACCTGTCGGGATGGCTCGCACCGCACGACCGCGCCGCCCTGGGCGGCCGGCCCTTCGGCCACGGCACCCCGCCCGGACCGGTTCCCGCGGACGAAGCGGTACCGGCCGACCACACCCCACTCTCGCCACGTCACCCGACCGCTCGGTAACGGTCGCGTGCGATGATCCCGAACGTCGTCCTCAGGCCCAGCTTCTCGCCCGCCTGCTGCAGGAGGGGATTCTGCGTCGACCAGTAGCGCTCCACGTCAACGGTCCGGAACACCGGTCGTAGGGTCGCCTGGAGGGCCTGCTCGTCCACGCCTTGGCGTACCACGTGGTACTCGACCATGTCGGACGGGCGGGCCTCGTCGTAGATGCCGCGCATGCGTCGCGCCCTCGTGCCCAGGCCCCGACGCCATTCTCCCTGCCTGGCCCGCCAGCAGAAGTACGCGCCCCTGTCCACGGCGAGCGAGAGGGCGGAGCGACGGGGGTACCACAGGGGGTCCTGCATGCTCAGGAACACGCCGCCAGGGGCGACACGACAGAGAAGATGCCTGATGCCGTCCAGGTAGTCGGGGATGTGGTGCAGGACGGAGATGCAGACCACCGCGTCGACCGGGTCGCCCGTGAAGGGTGCTTCGCCGGTCGGATCGTGGGTTACGGTCACTTTCTTGTTGTGCCGGAAGCGGTATCGGAGGAAATCCGCACTCGGCGCGCTCATCTCGGTGACCTCGACGTCCGCCCCGGCGGCCACCAGATGATCGGTGAACGTCCCGTGTCCCGCACCGATTTCAATGACACGGCAGGCACCTTTACGGTCGGCGATCTCTCCGACCAACTGGTGAATGTGACCCACGATGCGGCCTCGGATGCCATGGTGGAGGATGTGCGGCGACCCTTTGGCGTAATCGTGGCTGATGTCGTGGCCGCGCTGCTGGAGTTCACCCATGGAAGGCCTGTCGGTGATACTGGTCATCAGCCGAAGGTAGGTGGTGGGCACATATCCTGATGGAACGTCACCGCCGTCCAATCGGGTGGGTTTCGTGTGGAACGACCGGCGGCACTGACCTTCTGCCATAGTTGGTTTCCCGACTGCGCTCTCCATGGCGAGGTGAGATGTCAGATCTTTCTGACGCGTTCCGGTGCTTGGCCACTGCCCAGAAATCCCCGAAAGGGGTGTCCCTTTACAGTCGGTTCGTCAATCGGCCCGCGGGCAGAATGCTCGCGACCGTGGCCTACCGGACGGGTGTCACTCCGAACCAGGTGACCGTGCTGGGCGCTCTCTTCACCTTCTCGGGAATGACGGTCGTGGCCTTGCTGCCGCCCGGACCGGTGATGGCGTGCTGCGTGTTCGCGGCGCTGGCACTGGGCTTCGCACTGGACTCGGCGGATGGGCAACTGGCACGGATCCAGGGCAGGGCGAGCGCTTCCGGTGAGTTGCTGGACCACGCGATCGACGCCGCCAAGATCATGGGCGTCCACACGGTGGTCCTGGTGTCGTTCTACCGTTTCTTCGACCTGCCCAGCGAGGGGTTCCTCCTGGCGCCGTTGGTCTTCCAGCTCGCGGCCACTGTCATTCTCTTCGCGGGGATGCTGACCGAGCAGCTGAAGCGGCAGGCGGGGAGGGGCGCCGGCTCGGCGCCACCCTCCGGTCCGAGATCCGTCGCCCTCCTCTCCGTCGACTACGGGACGATCTGCGCGAGCTTTCTGCTCCTACCGCGCGAGGACCTCTTCCTCGGCGTGTACTCGGCGCTGCTGGTGGCCCACGTCCTCTTCATGGTCGCCTTCCTCGTGAAGTGGTTCCGCGAGCTCTCCTGAAGCGGCCGTCAGCAGACCTCGAACCACAAGGACGAGGGGAAGTGTCCGTCACCCGCACGAAGACCGTCCTCGTGGCGAGCCGGCCGGTAGTCGGGGAACACCGCGCGCAGCCGGTCGGTCCGCTCGTAGTGGAGATGGGACAGGCACGCGAGCACCCGCGCCCGGTCGTTGTGCGTCAGGAAGGCACGGACGAGCGAGGTTTCCGCCCAGTGCAGCACGCTGTCCAGCAGATCACACTGGTAGTCGTACGGCAGGTACATGTCGTGGAGATGGACGATGACCCCGGGCGCCAGCCGCGGAAACACCTCCAGGACGAGGAAGTTCACGTCCGAGCCGGGCTTGACCACGTGGGACGAGTCGATGAACAGGACGTCCCCCGCGGCGAGAGAGGTGAACGTCTCCATCTCGACGGCCTGAACCGGCATGCGGTGCAGGGTGACGCGGGCGTCAGAGGTCAGCCAGTCGCGCGGGTACGGTTCGATGCAGGTCACCGTGCCCGGCCGGCCGTCCTCGGCATTGCGCGCGAGCGCCCGCAACGCGATGTGAGTGGAGACGCCGCTGCCCACTTCAAGATAGCGTCGCGGCGCCGTGGAGCGAAGAATTCCGTGCAGGGCCTGGGCTTCGATGTAGCCGTATCCGGGACCGAGCGGACCCGATTCCTCGAAGACCGCGTTCCCGCGATATTCGTCGACGAAGGGATGGCATTTCTCTTCGAGCCAGGCAATCTGCTCATCGAGTTCGACCCGCATGCCGGGAAGCCGGGAAGGGGCGCGCCACAGGTCGCTGGTCTCCGCGAGACCGCGCAGATCCGGAGCGGAGGAGTAATAGTGGCGCGGGGCCACCAGGATCCCCACTCGGGAGAACAGCTTGTTCGCGACGACCGCCTGCCGCTTGACCGCGCGCTTCACGTGCCGCTGAAGGACTGAGGTGACCCGATCATTTCCCATGGCCACCAGGGTATTTCGTTTCGGAGAATGCCGCCGGAAACGGGCGCAGGACACGCCGAATTCTGGGCCTGATGTCCGGCCTCGGCGTGCCCTGCGACAACGGAGGTGTCAACTCCGCCCGGGAGCGGGTGTCGTCACCCCGAACCACCGCTCCACGGCGGCTCCGGCTCAGCCCCTGGGCTTCGCCTGCTTGATCTGCTTCATGTGGTTGACCGGCTTCGCCTGCTTGATCGTCTTGGCCGGCTTGGCCTGCTTGGCCGGCTTGGCCGGCTTCGCGGTGGAGGTGGGCGGGACGTAGCCGTTCTCACCGATGCAGAAGGTGATGTGGCTGATGCCGAAGAAGTCCCCGGTGTTGTCGTTGACCGGCGCGTGCAGCTGGTTGTCGGCCGCGACGCCATCGGGCGTGTAGATGTAGGCGTTGCCCGGCTGGCCGCCCTTCACGATGGCGGCGAGCACGACGAACTCGCTGTCCTCGGGGTCGACGTTGAAGTCGACCAGCTGGCCCTGGGGGTCCGGCGGCGGGAAGACGGTGTCGTAGATCTCGAACTCGATCTCGGAGTCGCCGGGCAGGTCGACGGCACCCTCGCCCTCGAAGTCGTCCGGGAAGTCGTCCGTGTCGACCTGGAAGTCGAACTCGATGCCGAGGTCGTCGCAGTTGGGGTTGACGATGGGGTCGCCTCCGCCGTCGACCGGGATCACGGGCGCCACCTCCGCTCCGTACTGCGGCCCCGGGGTCTGCGCGAAGGCGGGGGTGGCGAAGGCGATCGCCAGCGCCGACGTCAGGCCGATACCGACGACCTGCACTCCGATGCGCTTTCGCAGCTTCGACGACTTGCGTTGAGTGGTGACTCGCATGAAGAGTTTTCTCCTTGTGTGGGGTGGGCCGAACTCCGCGCCGGCAGACCGTTGTGTGGCGTATGCGACTGCTCCACCTGTTCGGTGTCGTCCGCCGCCGAGCGACCTCATCGTTTGCCCGGCCGACCGCGAGCCACACTCCACCCCTCCGTTCCTAGGCCATCCGGACTGCGTTTAGCACTGGAAAGGCCCAGCGGCGGTGCACCGCGCGAGGTGCGTTCCCGCCGTCCCGCAGGGGTCGTGGGCGGTCCCCCGGCGAAGGCGCACACGGATGGCAGAGCACCGTCGTCAACACGCACGGATGTCCCGCATTGCAGAGAAGTTGTGAACACACTGATATTCGGACATTTCACACACCTCAGGAAGGATCACGCCATGGAGCGTGCCCTGCGGGGTTTCACCGGAGCCGGTTACGACAAGGGACGTCCTCTGCTTGTGCAGGCGACGTGGTTCGCCGTCCTCAATCTCGCCTTCGCCAGATGGTGGTTCCCGGCCCGCTGGCGGCCTGCCGTGTTGCGAGCCTTCGGGGCACGCATCGGACAGCGTGTCCTCATCCGACACAGGGTGCGCGTGCACTGGCCCTGGCGGCTGGAAGTCGGCGACGACGTGTGGATCGGAGAAGGCGCCTGGCTGCTGAACCTGGAGCCGATCACGATCGGCAGCGATGTGTGCGTCTCCCAGGACGCGCTGCTCTGCACCGGGAGCCATCAACGGCGCAGCAGGACCATGGAGTTCGACAACGGGCCCATCCGGCTGGAGCCCGGGGCCTGGGTCGCGGCGCGGGCCGTTGTGCTGCGTGGTGTGACCGTCGGCCGCGGAGCGGTGGTCGGCGCCTCGGCGGTCGCGCACCGCGACGTCGCTCCGGGTCAGGTCGTCACGACGGGGGTCGCGGCATGAGACTGGTGCACGTGGTGACGCTCGTCAGTGACGACGGAGCGTACGGCGGCCCGACGAGCGTCGCCGTCGGCCAACTCCAGGAGTGCGCCGCACGCGGGCACGAGGTCATGTTGCTGTCGCTCTGGCGGGGCAGGACGCATGCGCCCGCGCGGATGGGGCCGGTGCCGTTGCGTACGCGCCCTGCCCGCTCCATGCTGCCGGGGCGCTTCGCGGGGCTCATGCACCCGCTGCTCGCCCGGGACATGTGGCACTCCATGGGCCGGGCGGACGTGGTGCACGTCCACGCCGGCCGTGACCTGGTCTCCCTTGTCGCCCTCGGCGTGGCCGTGCTGCGGCGCAAGCCGTTCTTCGCGCAGACGCACGGGATGGTGGAGCCCCGGCGCAGAGCCGTCGTCAGGTTGTTCGACCGCGTGTACGTGCCGCTCCTGCGCCGCGCGCGCGCCTGCCTGGTCCTCACCGAACGGGAGCGGCGTGCCGTGGCGCAGGTCGTGGGCCCGGAAGGTCCACCGCTGCTGGTGCTGCCCAACGGGGTGCGGCCGGAGGGTGTCGACGCCGCCGGCGGCGGGCGAAAGGACCGGGAGGTGCTGTTCCTCGCCCGGCTGCACCCGCGCAAGCGCCCCGACGCGTTCGTGGAGATGGCCGCGCTAGTCCACGCGAAGATGCCCGAGGCGCGGTTCAGGATGTACGGCGCGGACGAGGGGACGCTGGCGGGAGTACGCCGGCTCATCGCCTCCCACGGTTTGGAAGAGGTCGTCACCTACGGCGGGGCCCTGGACTACTCGGACGCGGTACGGACCTACGCGACGGCGGCCGTATACGTGCTGCCCAGCAGGGACGAGCCGTTCGGCATGACCGTGATCGAGGCCCTGGCGGCAGGGACCCCGGTGGTGTGCACCGACACCTGCGGCCTGGCGGAGGAACTGGCGCGCCGCGGGGCGGCGGTCGTCACCGACGGCACTCCGCGGGCCATGGCCGATGCGGTATGCGCACTGCTGACCGACGAGGCGCGGCGGGGGAAACTGGTCGAGGCCGGCCGGCTCGCGGTCGAAGAGGCCTTCTCCATCCATGCCGTGGGGGAGCGGCTGGAAGAGATCTACCGCTCACTCAATACCGAGGCTGCGGGCGCCCATAGGGAGGCACTAGAGGTATAGAACATAAGAAACACGAGAAATATCGGACAAAATTAGACAAACGACGATTACCCTACCAGGCGAGTCCCTGTGATGCAGATGTTCGGCGGCGAGCAGAGCTGCTGACTCCACATCGGACCCCAGACCCTGGAGGAGCTGTCATGAGCAAACAGGTCGACGTCATTGTTGCTGGAGGAGGGGGCTTCATCGGTGGGCACCTCGTGGCCGACCTGCTGTCCCAGGGACTGACGGTCCGCAGTGTCGACATCAAGCCGAAGCGCGAGTGGCAGCAGGTGCACCCGGCCGCCGAGAACGTCGTCGCCGACCTGTCGCTGCGCGAGAACGCCCGCGCCGCCGTACGCGATGCCGCTCAGGTCTACATGCTGGCAGCCGACATGGGCGGCATGGGCTTCATCGAGAACAACAAGGCCGCCTGCATGCTCACGGTGCTCACCAGCACCCACATGCTCCAAGCCGCACACGAAGCCCGAGTGGAGCGCTACTTCTACTCCTCGTCCGCCTGCGTGTACGCCGCCGGCAAGCAGACCGACCCGAACGTCACCGCGCTCAAGGAGGAGGACGCGTACCCCGCCCAAGCCGAGGACGGCTACGGCTGGGAGAAGCTCTTCTCGGAGCGCATGTGCCGCCACTTCGAGGAGGACTTCGGCTTCACCACCCGTGTCGCCCGCTACCACAACGTATACGGCCCCGAGGGGACCTGGACCGGCGGACGCGAGAAGGCTCCCGCCGCCGTGTGCCGCAAGATCGCGGAGGCGGCCCTCTCCGGTGATCACCGGATCGACATCTGGGGTGATGGCCTGCAGACACGTTCCTTCATGTACATCGACGACTGCCTCCACGGCACGCAGATGATCATGAGGGGCGGCAGCAGCCTGCCGGTGAACCTGGGTTCCTCGGAGCTGGTCACCATCAACCAACTGGTCGACATCGTCGAGGAGATCGCGGGCATCCGCTGCCGGCGCACGTACCAGCCTGACGCGCCACAGGGTGTGCGGGGCCGCAACTCCGACAACCGCCTGATCCGGGAGCTCTACGACTGGGAGCCGTCGGTGGAACTGGGTGATGGCCTGGAGAAGACCTATGCCTGGGTCTACGACCAGGTCAAGCGCGCCCAGTACTGACCCGCGACCCGGTCGGGAGAGCAGCCATGAAGATCCTCGTCCATGACTACAGCGGCCACCCGTTCCAGGCCCAGCTCAGTCGTGAGCTCGCGGGCCGCGGTCACGAGGTCGTGCATTCCACGTGTGAGGCCTACGTCTCCGGGAAAGGCAACCTTGCCGGAGAGGCGGCAGGCGGCCTCCGATTCGTCACCATCGGCGACGGCATCGCGCTGAAGAAGAACGCGTTCGTCCGCCGCCTCTTCACCGAGACACGGCTCGGTTTCCAGCTGGCCCGTCAGGTACACCGGCACCGTCCCGATGTGGTCATGCTGGCGAACATGCCGATCCCGGCCCTGGTCGTGGCCTCGCTGACACTGAAAGCGCTGGGCATTCCGTGGGTGCTGTGGCATCAGGACGTCACCGCTGTCGCACTCAAGGGCTTTGCTGCCGCAGGCGTGTCGAAGTTGATGGGCGTCGCCGCCAGAGTGATCGAACGAGGCGAGAAGTGGTCGGCACGGTGCGCCTCGGCGATCGTGGTGATCGCCGACTCCTTCGTGGAGGTCCATCGGGAGTGGGGCACCGCCGACAAGGTCACCGTCATCCCGAACTGGGCACCCCTGGACGAGATCTTCCCCGTGGACCGTGCCAACGCATGGTCCGCCGAGCACGGCCTCACCGGCGTCACGACCTTGTTGTACTCCGGCACCCTGGGCCTCAAGCACAACCCCGTCCTGCTTGTGCAGCTCGCCGAACGGCTGCGCGAGCAGGGCGAGAACGTCCGCCTCGTCGTCGTCAACGAGGGCCCGGCCGTGCCCGTCGTCAGGCAGGCCGCCGCCGACCGCGGCGTCGACCTGACCCTGCTGCCCTTCCAGCCCTACGACAGGCTCCCCGAGGTGCTGAGCGCGGGCGATGTGCTCGTCGTACTCCTGACATCGGACGCCGGGGCATTCTCCGTGCCCTCCAAGACCCTTTCCTATCTCTGCGCCGGACGGCCCGTCCTGGGCCTGATGCCGGCGGAGAACCTCGCCGCGAAACTGCTCCGTCAGGCCGGCTCGGCGGTGTTCCCACCGGAGGAATCGTCGCTGGACAGTGCGGCCGGATGGGTCCGCGAGATCCTGGCCGATCCGGCACGCGCCGAATCGCTGGGCAAGGAGAGCCGGGCGCTGGCCGAGCGGGAATTCGCCCTGGAAGGGTGCGCCTCGCGGTTCGAGGACATTCTCAGGACCGCGGGCCGCGCCCGCGCCGGCCGCTGATCGGTCTCTTCTGCCGAGTGAGCCCGGATGGTGGGGGCCATTCGGCGAAACACCCCCTCGTGAGTCCGTTGAGTACCCATCATGTCTCGAATGCGGGCTATAACTCATTAGCGCACATTAGTCCCGTTTTACTCACCTCCATGAGGGAGTGCAGGTGCAGGGCAGTCAGAACCGCTCCGCGGCCGCGGTCTGCGGCTGGGTCATCGTCCTCGTCGGCGTGCTGCCGGCCCTGCTCCTGCAGATCTCCGACGTACGCCTCAGTGCGGCGCTCGTCCTCCAGGCTGTCGTGGTGGCCCACGCCGGTGGCGCGTTGGGCCGGGTGCTCACCGGCACGTCGGTGCGGCTCGTCGCCCTCGGTTTCTGGCTCTTCACCTATGTGTGGCTCGGTCTGGCCCCGCTGGCCATGCTCACGGCGGACGTCTACCCGCTCTCCTACCACGCCAGTGACTCCACGGCTTTCGCCGCCGCGGCCGTGACCGAGATCGGGCTGATCGCCTACAGCGTCGGGGCGGCTTTCGCCGCACGGCGCGCGGAGCGCCCGTCGGCCGTCCTCGAACCGGTCCTGTCCCGCAGGCTCGCGCCCGTGCCCGTCCTGCTGTTGTGCGGGCTGTCGCTGGCCATCGCCGTCGTACTCATCCCCCAGCAAGGTGACCTCGGCGACTACTTCACGAGCAGGCAGGCGGTGCGGGCGACGGGCCACGCGGCGGACACCGAGCGGGCACTGCAGACCTGGCTCCTCGCGGTCCCTGCCTTCTGGGCGCTGGTGGCGCTGGTCCACTTGCCACGCCGAGCGGGCGGCGACCGGCTGGTGCGGCGCATCGCCTGGTTGCTCCTGCCCCTCCTGCTCGCGCTCAACGTGGTGGTCAACAACCCCATCAGCAAACCGCGGTTCTGGGCGGGAACCGTCCTGCTGGTCCTGCTCTTCTCCTGGCGTCGGCTCACCCGCCCTCGCGCGTTCCGCCTGGCCGCCGCGGCACTGGTGGTCACGGTTCTGCTGGTCTTCCCCTACGCCGACTACTTCCGTTACGACAAACGGGAGGACCTCGACATGGTGACCCTGAGCGAACAGTTCTCCACGAGCATGGACTACGACGCGTTCCAGCAGATGCAGACAGGCATCGACTACGCGGAGGAGAAGGGCTTCTCTCCCTCACTCGCGCTGGGTCCGGCGCTGTTCATGGTGCCGCGTGCGGTGTGGCCCGAGAAACCGGAAGCCACGGGCATCACCTTCGCCCGGTTCGCGGGCTATCAGTTCAAGAACCTCTCGGCGCCCCTGTGGATCGAGAGCTACCTGTGGGCCGGCCCGACCTCCGTGGTCGCCGTGTTCTTCCTGCTGGGTGCCGCCGGTCGCCGCATGGACGACATCCGCCGACGGCTGGGGGACGCGAAGGCCACGCTGGCGCTGCTGCTGGTCCCGGCCTTCGCCTTTTACCAGATGATCCTCCTGCGCGGCAGCCTGATGGCGATCGCGGGGCCGTTGCTGCTGCTGATCGTCATTCCGCTGTTCATCACCGCCCCCGCCGCCCGGTCATCCCGGTCCCCCTCACCGGCCCCGTGGGCCCCGCCCTCCGGACATGCACCGACCCCCTCGACAGGAGGCTTCCGTGACCAGCTCCACCAGCTTCGATGACCGGTACGACGAACGTGACCAGCTCCGCGACCAGCTGCGGCGCTTGCTGAGGTACCGGGGGACCATCGCGCTGGGCATCCTCCTGGGCCTGCTGGGCGGTCTGCTGCTGGTGCTGCTGCGCGCCGGCAACTACACCTCCACCGGTGAAGTCCTCGTCCGCTCGACAACGGATCCGTTCAGCCCGTTCGGCGTGTCCGTCGACCATCAGGTGAGCATGGGCACGGAGCGGCAGATCTCGTTGAGCGCCACTGTCGCCGCCCGTGCGGCGCGGGCCCTGGGCGAGCCGTCCCGTGCCGACGGGCTGCTGGAGGGCCTGCGCGTCTCCAACCCGGCGGACACCCAGGTCCTCAGGTTCGAGTACACCGCCGGCACCGCCAAGCGGGCCGCCCGGGTGACCAACGCGTTCGTGGACGCCTACCTCGCCGACCGCAAGGAGCGGACGGACGGTGTGGTGACCAGGATGACAAGAGCGCTGGAGCAGCAGGTGGCCCTGTTGGGCAAGCAGGCCGCGGCCATGCCGCAAACGCCCCAGAGTGCGGCTCTCGGGGACCAGATCAACGTGCTGCAGAAGCGGATCTCGGACATCAAGGCCCGTGACACCACCGGTGGTGAGGCGGTCCGCAGGGGTGAGCCCCCGGCGCACCCCTCGGGGCCGGGGGCGGCCGCGCTGATCGCCCTCGGCCTGATGACCGGCCTGGCCTCGGGCATCGTGCTCGCGTGGCTGCGCTCGGCCCTGGACCTGCGGGTCCACTCGGTCGGCGACGTCCAGGCCGCCCTGGGGGTACCGGTGCTCGGGATCCTGCCCAAGGCCAGCGGTGTCGACGACGCGCTGCTGGAGCTCGGCCGAGGCGGCGGCAGCCGCGCCGAGGCGTACCGGGCACTCGCCTTCCGCCTGCGCAACAGCGAGGCCGCCGCCCCCGGCGGCAGCCTGCTGGTCGTGGCGCCGAAGCAGGACGGCGACGCCGCGGTCACCGCGGTCAACCTCGCTGCCGCGTTGGCCGAGTCCGGTGAGCAGGTGCTGCTGGTGGATGCCACCGCCGGCACACCGGGCCTCGCCGGGAGGCTGCCGCTGGTGACCGACGACGGCGTCGACGACGACGTACTGCCCGCACTCATCGACGGCAGGGTCGTCATCGACGCGGGCTCGGCGGGGCGGTTCCTGCTCGCCCCCGACAGGCGCGGCGCCACCACCGGCGACACCCCGGCCTCCCCCATGGTGACGCGCGTCCTGTCGGTGGCCGCCTCCGGCAGGTCCACCGTCGTCGTCACCCGCCCCCTGCTCGAACACGCCGACGGCCTCGCCGTCGCCCAACGCGTGGACGGCATCCTCGTGGTGGGTGACCTGGGCCGCACCAGGCGCGACGACCTCATGCGCATCCGGGAGCTCGTCAGCTGCTCCGGCGCGCGGATCGTGGGCGCGGTGCTCGACACCGGCACCCGGCGCGGCCGGCTCAGTACAACCGTGGACAACTCGCCGGTCCGTGGCCCGCGGGCGTCCGTGGTGCCGCCCGTCCACGTCGACGCAGTCGCGAAGCTGCCCGCGCCCGCGGACCACCTGGACGGCGCGGCGCAGGAGAAGAGGCCTTCGACGCCGGCGCCGCCCACGCAGGCGAAGAAGCCCTCGAAGCTGGCGCCGCCCGCCCAGGCGAAGACATCCTCGAAGCAGGCGCCGCCCGCCCAGGCGAAGAAGCCCCCGAAGCCGGCGCCGCCCGCCCAGGCGAAGAAAACCTCCAAGCCGGCGCCGCCCGCCCAGGACGCCACGGTCACCGCTTCCCAAGGATGAGCGCCTCCGGCACGGCCGTTTCCGCCACCGGCGCAGCGGCCGCCCGGAACGGAGTCGCCGCCACCGCACGCGGTGGATGGTGGGGCTTCCTCGGTTCCGTGGTCAACGCCGCCTTCGGCTACATCCTCGTCGCCCTGGTCACCCGTTCCCTCGGTTCCCATGGCTCTGGAGCGGTGTTCACCGGGATCGCGGTGTTCACCATCCTCAGCAACACGTGCAAGCTCGGGGCCGACACAGGGCTGGTGCGTTTCGTGTCCCGCGATGTGGCCGTGGGCGGCGGCCGGCAGGTGGGCGCGCTGCTGCGCGCCGCCTTGGCGCCCGCGGCCATGGCGAGCACCGCCGCGGCCGTTCTGCTCTTCCTCTCCCCCTCGACGGCCACCGTGCTGCTTCCGGACCTCACCCCTGATGACGCGACGACCCTCGTTCGTCTCTTCGCGTTGTTCCTGCCGCTGGCGACGATCACGCTGATCCTGCTCGGCGCCACTCTGGGCTACGGCACCGTGGTTCCGTTCGTAGGGGTCGAGCAGATCGGCAAACCGGTCCTTCGTGTGCTGATCGCCGTACCGATCGTCCTGTTGGCCCCGCAGGCGCTGAACCTGGCCGCCGCCTGGCTCGTCCCCTCGTTCGCCGGCGTCCTGGTCGCCTGGGCGGCGCTGCGCCGGTGCAGGGCGAAGGCCAGGGAGACGGCGGACGGCGTAACAGCCGTCGACCGGCGGGGGTTCTGGGTCTACGCCGCACCACGGGCCGTCTCGTCCGTGTTCGACATCAGCGCCGCCTGGGCAGGCGTCATTCTGCTGTCGAGCCTGGCGACGAGTGAGGAGGCCGGCGTCTACACCGCAGTGAGCCGCGTCGTCATCGCCGTCACACTCCTGCAGCTCGCCATCCGGCTCGCCGTCGCTCCGGAGATCAGCCGGCTCCTCGCCCTGGACGAGTTCGGGCAGGCATGCCAGCTGCACCGCGTCTCCACCCGCTGGATCGTGCTGTTCTCCTGGCCCCTGTTGGTGTTCACCGCCGGCTTTCCCGCCACCGTGCTCTCCTTGTTCGGGCCCGAGTTCGGCCAGGGGCAAGCAGCCTTGCTGCTGCTGTTGGCCGCCTCCGCGTTCAACGTGGGCGTGGGCAACGCGCAGACGGTGCTCCTCATGGCCGGCAAGAGTTCGTGGCATCTGGCGGTGACCGGAACCGCATTCGCGGTGCAGATGGCCGTCGGCTTCCTGACCGTGCCTCGTATGGGAATCCTGGGAGCCGCCCTGTCGTGGGCGGTGGCGATCGTCCTGGAGAACGTCATGTCCGCGGCCCTGGTACGGCGATATCCGGGCTTCACGACCGTCGATCGGGGCTACCTCGCCGCGACCGGCGCCGGCCTCGGCGTCACGGCGGCTGTCGTCCTCCCCGTCCGGCTGCTGGTCGGTGACACACCCGCCGGACTCGCCGCCGGAATTGCCCTGGGGTTTTGTGCGTTCAGTGTAGGTTTGTGCCGGTTTCGCGGCATGCTTGGGCTGCCTGAACTGGTCGGCGTGCTCCGCAAACGAGTCATGTGAGGGATGGCCCCCGCCTCGGCCGACCTGTGAGGCCGCCGCTCTGCCCCCCTCTTCACCCCCCTCATCTCCGAGACTGGGATGCTGCATGCGCCTGAGAAAACACCCGACAAGGCTGGTCACCACGGCTTCCGCCGTGATCCTCGCCGCGGCCGCTTCACTCATGACCGCCCACGCCACGTCGGCCGCGGATGAAGGCACCCTGACCGCCGACCCTTTGCCGACGTGGCAGACGGACGGCATCGTCTGGTCACTTGAGTACGCACAGGGTGTCGTGTACGCGGGCGGCGAATTCGGCAAGGTTCGACCGCCGGGCGCGAAGCCGGGCGAGAAGGAGGTCGTGCGCAAGAACTTCGCCGCGTTCGACGCGGTCACCGGCGCCCTCCTGCCCTGCGCCCCTTCCTTCACGGGCGGCCCGCGACCCGTCACCGCGCTGAAGGCCTCACCGGACGGCCGGGTCCTCTACGTCGGAGGCTCCTTCGGGAAGGCCTCGGACGCCTCCGTGGCCCGCGCGGTCGCCCTCGACACGGCCGACTGCACCCTGCGTCGAGACTTCCGGCCCGTAATGTCCGCGCCCGTGCTGGCCATTGAA
The DNA here is from genome assembly GCF_055564955.1 of Streptomyces sp. NPDC028910. NCBI lineage: Bacteria > Bacillati > Actinomycetota > Actinomycetes > Kitasatosporales > Streptomycetaceae > Streptomyces > Streptomyces sp. NPDC028910. The sequence continues at coordinate 375,260 of NZ_JBVHVF010000002.1, forward strand.
ACCACGGATGACACGGTGTACCTGGGCGGCGACTTCACGCTGGTGAACGGCCAGGCGAGGAAGCGTCTCGCGGCCTTCACCCCCGACGGATCGCTCCTCCCGTTCAGCGCCGACATCGACCGGCCGGTACGGGCCGTCTCTCACGCGCCCGAGCACGGAAAGCTCATGGTCGGCGGCGACTTCGACCATGTGAACGGGAAGCCGGTCCACGCGCTGGTCGCCCTGCACCCCTCCCGGGGCTCGACCGTGTCCTCCTACCCCTACTGGCTCCCGGAACGCTCCGTGGTGAAGTCGCTGGCCCATGACGGCACGAACTTCTACCTCGCGGCGGAGGGCAGGGGAGCGGGCATCTTCGACGGCCGGATCGCCGGCAGGCTGTCCGACGACACGATGGTGTGGAAGGACAACTGCAAGGGAGCCACCCAGGACCTCGTCGTCCGCGGCGGCGTCCTGTACAGCGCCTCCCACGCCCACAATTGCTCGGCCACACCCGGAGGGTTTCCCGAGCACCGAAGGCGGCAGCACTTCCTGGCGCAGTCGACCGACGACGCTCGCATCCTCCACTGGTACCCCAACACCAACGAAGGCATCGGTGAAGGCATCGGTCCCCGCTCCTTGGCGCTGGCCGGGGACATCCTGTGGGCAGGCGGCGAATTCACCTCGGTCAACGAGCAACCGCAGCAGAGTCTGACCCGCTTCGCGGCGGAACCCGACACCGGAACCCCGCAGCCGGTCCCCCGGCTCACCGCCACTCCCGCCGGCCCCGGCCAGATCACTCTCTCCTGGCAGGCGGCCTGGGACCGGGACGACTCCGAGCTCACCTATCTGATCCACCGTGACGGCGTCCTCGTGGCCTCGCCGTCGCGGCGGTCCACGTGGTACGACCGCCCGACGATGACCTACACGGACTCCGTCACTCCGGGCTCCCGCCACCAGTACACGATCACCGTCACCGACGGCAAGAACGCTTCACCCCCTTCCGCGCCACTCGAGGTCACCTCCGCCGACGAGCAACCGGCGGGTTGACGATGAGGAGAAAGCGACTCGGATACGCGCCGGGGGTCTTCGACCTGTTCCATGTGGGTCACCTCAACGTCCTGCGCCGGGCCCGGGAACAGTGCGACATCCTCGTCGCCGGTGTCTGCTCGGACGATCTCGTGGTTCGCCTCAAGGGCAGACCGCCCGTCGTGCCGCTCCCCGAGCGGCTGGAAGTCCTGCGCAGCGTGCGCTACGTCGACGATACGTTCGTCGCGACCGTGGACGACAAGGTCGAGATCTGGAGACAGCTCGGGTTCGACGTCATCTTCAAGGGGGACGACTGGCTCGGCACGGACCTCTGGACCTCCCTGGAGAGCGAATTCGCGAAGGTCGGTGTGCAGGTCGTCTACTTCCCGCACACCGCGCACACGTCCAGCACGATCCTCCGCCGGGCGCTCGACCTCCTGAGCCCCGCTGAGGCCGGCGCAGGGCCGTCGTTCAGGAGTTGACCTCCGGGATGATCCGTTCCCCGTAGGCGTCGATCGTGGCCTCGGCGATGTGGGCCTCCGGGAGGCCCAGCAGGCAGAAGCGGTCGACGATCTCGTCGGGGACGAAGTCGGTGGAGGGGTTCCCGGCGCGGCCGTGGTGGCTGTAGTCGTAGCCCTGGCGGGCCTTGATGTACTCGGTGAGGTCCTCGGGGACCATCGAGGAGTGCTCGCCGTAGCGGGAGACGAGGTCGGCGACGTGGTTGCCGACCATGCCGCCGAACCACCTGCACTGGTCACGGGCGTGCGCGAGGTCCTCGCTCTCGTACGCCGGGGCCGCCACGCAGATGGTGATCGAGTCCGGGTCGCGGCCGGCCGCCACGGCGGCCCCCCGCCACCGAATTTCGGTGGCGGGGGGCCGCTGTCGTCCCAGCACACCGACAACCCCGGATCAGACATTTCAATCGTAGGCGTTCCCAGCCATCTTGTGCTTGAAGTCATCGCTGTGCTGGACGTACTCGACGATCGTTCCGTCCGGACTCATGGCGCGCAAGTTGCGCCCTGAGGGAACCACTTTGATATCGTCGATGATCTTGACGCCGGTTTGGATGAAGTATGCGCCCACGGCGTCCAGGTCATCCACCAGGCAGGTCAACTTGGTGGTCTCGAACCGCTCGGTGTCGGCCTTGTCTCCCGCGAGCAGCAGGAAACCTCCGATCCCCACGATATCGAGCCTGAATTCCTCGTAATAAAATTCGTGGTGCGGACGGTCCACTCCCTGGAGCGCCATGTAGAACTTTTTACATGCTTCGAGTTCCGCCTTTCGAAGGTATACCCTGTAAAAAGATTTGACGATCTTCACGGCTGCTCCCGCCTCCCCTACCGCCGCTCCGTCAGGAAATGGAACGCCTTACCGTTGACGGTAATGGTCATGTACATTCCCGATCCCTCCGTGGCCGCACCCTGCGAGACGGTGTACGGCATGTGCCACTGGTACTGCACGAGGGTTCCCTTTTCCGGAAGGAAGTCCGACCCGTCGTACCGCGAGACGTCGCCGTAGTTGTTGACGCCGAATCGACGGGGGTGCGTGCCTATCCACGGAAACACGGCTGCGCCGGTTCGCGCGAAGTCCTCCGGCGTCTCCAGCTCCACGACGGCTTTCTCCGCTTCGATCGCCAGCTCCTTGTAGTAGTCGCGAATCTGACTACCATCGCTCCGATCGACCACCTCGCGCGGAACGAACAGGAACATGAGGTGGTTTCCGAAGGGAAGGCTTGCGCCGTACGAGGCGTTCTTCATCACGAGAAGGTTCTCACTGGACCTCTTCTGGAACTCCGCCTTGACCGAGTCGAGAAACGAACCGATCTTCGCAGCCGGCTCGACGGTCTCGCGAACCGTCCAGGGCATGATCCGCACGGTTTCGTTCTCGTCGACGGACGGCTTCCTCTCGGGGAGGTACTGGTTCAGGTCAGCGGTCTGCAGTTGAAGCTCCGCTATCGCCTCCGCGATGCGGAACCGGTCTTCGCCCGCCTTCATGGTGCTCATCAACGCCTGATGGAAGCGGAAGCACCTGTAGCCGTCCTGCATCGACATCGGGAAGGCCGTGAAGATCCCCTGGATGTTGGGGTTCGACCTGTACGTGACGGACATCAACAGGAAGCCGTCGTAGTAGTGGGGGTACTCGTCGAGCACGATCCCCTGAAATGATTCGATCGGGAATTCTTCCGGACTTTCGAACTCCCGCTCAATCAAATGACACTTCGAGAAGAGCGGGTTCTGGTCGAAGAAGTGACCGGCCGCGGCTCGAAAATCTTCGAGCGAAAAAGGCCGCTCGACGCTGTATGTCGAAAGCGCCGGGTAGAACTGCGCCACGTTGAGGGGGCGCGGGAAAGACATCAGGTTGAGACGGATCATCTTGTCGGCCATCGACAAAGGCATGCCTGATCACTCCAAGAGACGGGTGCGAGAAGGGCTGGAGGACGTTTCGGCCGGTCCGGTCACCCGGCCGCGTCCTCCTCCACAGCGTGAGCGGATTCCGCACGCCAGGTGCACCCGTCGCCCGCCTGCTCGCACGACACCGTGACGTCCGGTTCCACGTAGCGGGTGGCGATGGCGGTCTGGAGTTTCTGGCAGTACCCGCACGGTGACTTGAACGTCAGCACGACGCCGGCGCGGGCTGCCTTCTTGCGGTACCGCAGGATCCCGCAGTCGGCATTACGCAGGACGGTCCCCGAGGGCTGGGCCTCGGTGGACACCGCCGAGTCGTACAGCAGGAGCTGACGTTGCAGCCGGGCCACGAAGTGATCGGCGGCCGACACCCCTTCGGGCCGTTGCGCCCGCAGCAGGTCCGCGGTGATACGGGAGTTCGCCTCGATCCATCCGTCCAGGCCTTCTTCGCCGTGCTCTCCCAGGACGAACTCCTCCGCGGCCGCCTGGGCCTCGAAGTACCGCTGGCGCCACAGGTCGACCTTCTCCTCCGGGTCGAGAGGAATCGTTTCAACGGTCATGGTCCGCCTCCTTCCCGGTGACGTTGTCCAACTCGGCGAAGACCTCCTGGGCCACGCGCAGTCCGTTGTTGGCGACCGGCCAGCCGCCGTAGTAGGCGAGCTGAATGATGACTTCGACGATCTTCTCTCGCGACATGCCGAGGTTCAGGGAGGCACCGATGTGGCCCCTCAACTCCCAATCGGTCCGCGCCATCGCGACCGCGGTCAGTGCGACCAGTTCGCGCTCCTCCAGGCTCAGTTGCGGGCGGGCCCAGATCTCGCCGAACAGGTGGTCGACGGTGATCTGCAGGAACTCCGGGTAGGAACCCGGGCGTGGTTCGCGGCCGAAGACCTCCTTGAAGATGACTTCACCCCGCTCGCGCCGGGCAGACTGCTGATTCATCGATCAACTCCTCCGTACGGGGACGAACGTTCGCGTCAAGGCGAACAGGCGACGATCGCTCGGACCCGGGCGGGTCCGACAACGGCCCATCACAGGACGATGCTGAGCTTGCCGTGCTCGTACAACGTCTCGTGGTCGAGCACCACGACCCTTCTCCGGATCCGGAACGACTCGCCCTCGGCGACGAGTTCGCACCGATACTTTCCGACGTAGGCGTCGGAGCGCCCGTGCCCGAAGCGGTATGCGACGACATTCGCCGTCACCTCGAGGTGGCTGCCCTGATCAGCCAGGATCTCCACGTTGCTGATCACGCGATTCGTTCGCGACCGCGGGTCCTCGCACCACACCTCACCATTGAGGATCTGCTCGATCCGCTGGCGAAGCCGGGCGGCATCGTCGTCGATGAGCCCGAGCGCGCCGGCCGGCTCGCCGCGGACGTCGGTAGCCGGTACCACGTAGCGGATGTCGTCGGTCAGCATCTCGTCGTACCACTCGGTCAGACGCCACTCGTCGAGCAGCCGGGCCTCACGGAAAAGGAACTGGCTCACCCGATGCCACAGCCTCAACTGGGCCGCATCGTCGACTATCAGTTCGCTGGTCATTCCTGTTCCGCCCCTTGCAGCTCGGCCTGGCGAGGGACTTCGAAGTGACCGTCGTCGCCGTGCATCATCCGGTCCCACTGCCGCCAGAATTCGCGGGCGGGAAGCTCGTCGGTCGTCTCGGGGATCTCCTTGTCCATACCGCGTGACAGGTCCGAGTAGCGCACCGTGCTGTTGCGATAACCGCGCTGGCACGACTCGATGATCTCGATGTCGTCGGGAGTGGCGAAGCCGGCGGGGCCGAGGAACGTCAGGTAGTGGCTCTTGCGGAGTTCCCGGATCTCCGGATCTTCGTCCTTGGGGGCCAGCGCAACCGAGGTGATGGCCATCCGGTCGGCGCCGACCGGGTCGATCTTGCGGATCGTGAGCGCAATCGCGTCGATGATCATCAGGTTGGGGAAGATCATCAACGCGCGGTTCATGCCGGTGATCCGTTGGGCGCGTTCGGCACCGAACTTCTCGACGAACCGTGCGGCGGTCGCCTCCATGCGCGGCCGGAGCTCGGGGTCGAACATCGGCGTCCAGTGGGCGAGCGGGCGGGCCGCGGCCGGCGGCAGCTCGTTGGCTCCATGGCCCAGGCCGAGGGCGCGGGCGAAGCCACCCCGTCGTCGTGGTGGCACCGACCCGAGCGACTGCATGTAGCTTACGTACCGCTTGTGCAGGGCTCGGAAGTGGTAGATGTCGACACTGTTCTCCATCATCAGCTTCCAGTTGGCCTGAGCCCCGTGGAGTTGCGCGCCTTGGATCACCTCCATCCCGGTCTCGGACTGGTCGGCTACCAGATCGATGTATTCCGTGGCTCCCGCCAGGTACTCGGTCAGGGTGCGCGGCTGCTCCGGATCGAAGGTGACGAAGACAAAGCCGCGGTAACTGTCACTACGGTGCTCCGCCAGGCCGAAGTCCGCCTTCCGGAAGCCCGGCCCGTACCCGTCCGGAATGGGAACCCCGGTCAATTCGCCCTTGTTGGAGAACGTCCAGTCGTGATAGGGACACCGGAAGGATTTGACCTTCCCGGCCGGCTGCGAGCAGAGCAGGGCCCCGCGGTGAGTGCAGCTGTTGGCGAACACCCGGATCACCCCGTCGGACCCGTGCACCATGAACACCGGGCGCCCGCCGACATCGCGCGACACGTAGGAGCCCGGCTCGGGCACCTCCGATTCGTGCCCTACGTACAACCAGCAGCGATCGAAGATCCTGGCCATCTCCCGTGCGGCCACGTCGTCGTCGGTGTAGGCGCGGCGGTCCACCCGGAACGAGAGGCGCTCCAGATCATCGACGACGATCGGTTCGTCCTCCAGCCGCTGCAGTTCGATCGTCACTGCTCCCTCTTTCGCTGTAGTTTCTGAACGGTTCAGACCACCACCTCGGCCGTGCGTGCGGCAGCATCGCCACAGGATTCCGCGGCCCTGCCAAGTGGTGGATCACAACCACGGGCAGGCTGTCAGACCGCCCAGTCGGTCGTACATAGGACCTAAGTCCCTGGGACTTAAGTCCCTGGGCCTTAAGTCCCATCGCACCCGGTCCGGGGGCCGTCGAAGGCCAGGTCAGGGCGCACATTGAGGTAGCGTCTCGGGCCTGAGGAACGGCGGACACGGAACCGCTCAGCGACTGACCCTCAATTCGTGCACGATGCACCCCATGTCCTGTATGAAAGCCCGAGGGACACCTATGCCCAGGTTCAACAGCCCCATCATCGGGACGAGTTCCCCCATCGCCGGCGAGATGGCCCATTCTTTGATCCGGATTCACCGGGACGTGCCCAGCGGAGGAGGCATCGATGAATGACAGGCCGTTCCATGTCCTGCTCGGCCCGGACGGTGCCGGCAAGTCCTCGGTCATGGCGGAGGTTGAGCGCCGGCTGCCGTCGTGGCGGGCGCTTTCCACTGACGATGCATTCGTCAGACCTGAACACGGCCTCGTCACCCGACTGCGACACGACGTGGTCGGGGAAATCCTGCCAAATCTCGGAACGGCGTATTCCGTTGATTTCATGGCCAGTCTCCTCCAGGCGGCCGTGGTCCATCTGAAGGACGAGATCCAGCGTCAGGACGACGACGTTCCCGTGGTGGTGGACTCCTACTACTACAAGATCCTCGCGAAGTGTCGACTGGCCGGTATCGAGGAGAACCCCATGTACAGCTGGTGGCGCTCATTCCCGCAGCCGTGCGCCGTGGTCTACCTGGACGTCTCACCCAGGTCCGCGTGGCGGCGTTCGGGCAATGGGGCGCGGCTCAACGCTCTGGAGCACTTTGGCGATTTCCCCGAATGGCCGGGCTTTGAGGAGTACCAAGAGAGCCTTCGCAAACTGATGCTGGAAGAGGTAAGGGAATTACCGGTGACGATCATCGAAGAACAGCCCAGTGCGGCCCGCACGGCCGACGCGGTGGTGGAGGTGCTCACCTCGTGACCTCACACAGGGGCTGGGCAGCCACCGGGCATCTGGATCGCTACCGGCAGCGGGTGTTTTCCGAACGCGCTCGGCTCGGCGACGCGCTCACCGATCTGCGCGGGCAGCAGCAGCGCGTTCTTGCCGACCTCGTCGAATTCAACTCGGGAACCGAGTTCGGCAAGCGGCATGGTTTTGACCGCATACGCGACATCGACGACTTGCGCCAGGCCGTTCCCATTCAGGACTACGCCGCCCACGCGCCGCTGATCGAGCGCACGGCAGCGGGTGAGCCGAACCTGCTGACGGCCGACCGGCCGGTCGTGTACTTCACCAGCAGTGGCAGCACCGGCGCACACAAGAAGATCCCCGTCACCCCGCGGTTCATGAGCACCACCTTCTTCCCGTTCTACTACGCGGCCTGGGCGCCCCTGATCGAGAACTTTCCCGAGGTCGGGCAGCGGCCCGACGCGGTTCTCAACCTCAAGCACGACCCGCTCTCCGCACCTCCCACGACGGCTGCCGGGCAGCCTCATGTCGGCGCCAGCCAGGTCGACTTCGGTGAGAAGTTCGGTGAGCCGCTCTCGGCCGAACTCGGCACCGCGGCCCCCTGGGCCACTCTCCCCGTGGACGTCGCGCCCGACGACCATCTGGAGAAGATGTACTTGAGACTGCGGCTGGCGGTGCAGAGCGATGTCCGCTGTCTCATCGGGATCAATCCGGCCATGATCGCGGCCGTCCCGTATCAGCTCAATCTGTGGTGGGACCGGATCGTCCGAGAGGTGCGGGACGGGACCCTGGGGGGCGGCCCCCACGGCAGCCCCGATCCGCGCCGAGCGGCCGAACTGGAACAGCTCGCCTCCTACTTCGGTACCGTGGATCCGGCCCACGTATGGCCCCGGATCCGTGCGCTGTTCGGCTGGACGACGGGTGTCGCATCCCTCTACCTGCCGGCACTGCGTGAGCGGTTCGGTACCGGTGTGACGGCCCTGCCCGCGCCCGTCGCGGCGTCCGAGGGGCCGGTCGGGGTGCCACTGGACCGCCACGGCTCCGCCGGGAGTCTCGTCGTGTCGGCGGCGGTGTACGAGTTCGTGGACGCCGATGCCGATCTCGCGCCCGACGCCCGGACCCAGCTGCCGCACGAACTGGAGGCCGGACGCGAGTACCACGTGGTCTTCAGCCACGTCGGCGGGCTGTACCGGTACGCCGTCGGCGACGTCATCCGCGTCGAGGACCTGGTCGACGGAGTGCCGCGGGTGACGTACGCGGGCCGGGCCAACCGTTCCGACGTGGCCGGAGAGCGGCTGCGCGAGTCCCAGGTCGTCCGGGCCTTGCGAACTGCCCTCGAAGCCACCGGCCTTGGCATCTCCAACGTCGCCTGCCGGGTCGAACGCCAGAAGACGGCCCCGCACTACGTCTTCGCCCTGGCTCCGCACACCCCCTGGCAGGAGGCCGAGTCCAGCCGCTTCGCAGTTCTGCTGGACGCCGCCCTGCAGGGGGAATCCGCCGACTACCGGCGAGCCCGTACGGACCGTCGCCTCTCCGCCCCCGTACTCCAGCTCCTCGACCCCCATGCGTTCCACCAGGACTGGCACGCCGCAGTAGGGAGCGGGATCCGACCGACTCAGGTCAAGGACCGGCTCTTCAGGCAGGACGACCTCCTGTGGCAGCGCCTGACCAGTACGACACCGGCCAGCCCCTCACCGAGAAACGAGGCACTTCGATGACCGACCTCCTGGACCCGGTGGAGCGGACCGCGCTGCTCACTGCCGCCCTGCGTGCCGCTGAAACCCTGCGTGAGGACCGCCTGTACGAGGACCCCTACGCGGCCAGGCTCGCCGGAGAGGCCGGCCCGCAGCTGCTTTCCGAGGTGCACGCGGCAACCTTCCCGCCCGACCGGCCCCGGTCCCTTCCGAGTACGCCCGACTACAACGCGATCCGCACTCGGTTCTTCGACGGCTTCCTCGCGGACGCGGCGCGGGACCGGCAGATGAGCCAGATCGTGCTGGCTCCCTCGGGCATGGACTCCCGGGCTTACCGGATGTCCTGGCCCGACCACATACGCTACTTCGAGGTCGACCGGCCGGCCGTCCTGGACTTCAAGCGCGGGCGGCTCCAGGGAGTCGCCCCGCGCGTGGCCCACCGGTCGGTGGCCGTGGACCTCACTGCCGGCGACTGGGAGAGCCAGTTGATCGACGCCGGATACGACCCGACGCTGCCGTCGACCTGGCTGCTCGAAGGGCTCCTCTATTACATCCCCGAACCGGACACACACCGCATGCTGGAGCGGGTTGCCGCCATCACGGCGCCCGGAAGCCGGATCGCGGCCGATCTGGTCAACGCCGCCGCCCTGAGCCTGCCGCACATGCGGGGACTGCTCGACGTCTTCGCCAACTGGGGCTGCCCATGGCTCTTCGGCACCGATGAGCCCGAGGACCTCTTCGACCGCTACGGGTTCAGCGTCGAGGCCACGCAGCCCGGCGAGCCGGATGCGGACTTCGGCCGCTGGCCAGACCCGGTTCCGCCGCGCGACGTCAAGGATGTCCGCCGGGTCTTCCTCGTCCACGGGACACGCCGGTGACCAGGCCGGCCGTGGTCGTGGGCGGCAGTGTCGCTGGTCTCGCCACGGCTCTGGCGCTCGCCGAACGAGGCTTTCCGGTACGCGTCCTGGAGCGCTCGGCTCCTCCACCGGAAGGCCCGGTCGACAAAGCCGCCGAGCTCTGGCAGCGTCCCGCCGTGCCGCAAAGCGGCCACTCGCACATTCTTACGTCGCTCGGGGTGCGTGTGTTGCGCCAACGGGCCCCCCACCTGCTGGATGCCGCCCAAGAGGAAGGAGCACGGCTCCTCGACCTCACCGAGGCGGCGCCCACGGAGGCATTCGACAAGGCGGCGGACGACCACGAGCTGGTTGCTCTGGCCGTCCGACGTCCCCTTCTCGAACTGCTGCTCCACCGCGCTGTGCGTGCCCTTCCGGGGGTGGCCTTCGGCCACGGAACCGCGGTGCGTGGGCTGCTCCTGAACCCGGCCCGGTCCCGCGTCGCCGGTGTGGTGACGGATCGGGGCGAACGAGTGCCCGCGCGGTTCGTCGTGGACGCCACCGGCTGGAAAGCGGCGGCCCAGACCTGGCTCAGGAAATCAAGAGCTCCGATCGGCGAAGACCTGGTCGGCACCACGCAACTGCGCTGTTTCAGCCGGTTCTACCGGCTGAACGCGCCAGGAGACGACTGGCCGGGTCCGCTCAACCGGGGCAACGCGGCAGGAGGTATCTGGGACCACTACGCGGCGGTCGTGCACCCTGCCGACAACGGCACCTTCGCCATCTCCGTAGGGGCTCTGACCTCTGACCCGGCCACCACGATCCTGCGCGAACCCGCCGCCTTCACCGCCGCTGCTCGGCTGTCCCCCTACGTGGCGGCATGGATCGAGGAGGGAACTGCGACGCCGTTGACGGACGTACACGCCATCACCATGCCGCCCAACATCATGAGGTCCACGGCGCGCCCCGGTCAGCGACAGATCGCTGGGCTGTTCGCCGTCGGTGATGCTGCCTGCGTCACCGACCCGCTCTTTGGTCGCGGTATGTCGCTCTCCTTGCAGCACGCCTTCCAGCTGGCCGATCTCCTCGATGCCCATCCGACCGTAGGGGAGCACCAGAGTGAGAACGCCGTGCGACTGGCCGAGGAGGTCCATCGCCCGTGGTACGAGCAGGCCGTCCACGACAGCCGGGCGTACGGCGGGCTGTGGCGGGCCCGCGCCGAGGGACTCGCACCGTCTCCGGTGCCGCCCGCCGTTCAGGGCCGCCCCTCCATGGCGGACGTGGCTCGAGCCGCCGCAGTTGACGCCGTGGTCTGGCGCGGTTTCGTGCGCGTCCTGATGGGCCTCGACACCCCCGCGGAGATTCTCGACAGTGCCGGATTCCAGGACAGGGTGCGTACCGCCCCCGCCGACCGTGCCCCGATCAGCGCCCGGCCGCCGACCCGGCAGGAGCTACTGGAGGCCATCACCGCCAGGAGGGAGGGCTGATGGGCGGCACCCGCCGGAGGGTACTGCTGGCTCCGATCACCGTCACGCCGTCCAAGCCGTTGACTCCGAGCCATCTCAAGGGCTTGCTCTGGGCAGATGTGATGTACCGCGCCACGGCGCAAGTAGCCGACGTGACCTACCGCTACAGCCACACGACGTACCACCCGACCGAGCAGACACTGGGCTTCTGGGAGTTCCTCGACCGAACCCGGGGTGATACCGACTACTCCTGCCGGTCGGAGGAGGAGATCGGTGAGCTGTACGTGCGCTACCGGGCCGAGGGGCCGGTGCCCACGGCCAAGCTGGCCCCCTACGCCGAGGCCGTCGAGCGCACCGACTACGTCCACCCGGCGGGGGCCCGCGTCCTTCGTCTGTGGGCCGGCCACTACGAACGGCTCGGACTGCACGATCCCGGACTGCTGGCACACCAGCCGCCCGGACTCGGTCTCGACGAGATGGTCGACGAACTGGTCGCGGAGGAGCTGGGCCTGGACCAGCGGGATCTGGGCGGCCCGGTCTATCTCGACGCCACCCGTTTCGGCCTGCCCCTGCGGCAGATGATCGCTGCTGACGGGCGCCCCAACTACCTTGCCTGCGCGTTGCGCGAACTGCTGCCGCTCGCACCCGAGTACGACGAAGTCGTGCTGCTCTACGACCGTGAGCTCGACCCCGACTATCAGCTCCTGGAGCGGGTTCTGACCCACAAGGGAACCCTCGTGCATCGGGTGCCCCTAGGCAGGGTGCCGATCGACGGGAAGATCACCTCTGCCCGGCAGGGTGGCTGGCACGACCACACGATGAGCGCGATCCTGCGCTCCGTCGGCGACAACCACGATCCTGCCGCGCTCCGGCTCGGCATGCGCCTGTACTTCATCGCCGGACTCGGACCCGGACAGCAGCAGTCCTTCCGGTCCGATCTGCTCCGCAAGAGCCTGCGCCGCGCCGAGAAGCTGCTGAGCTCGGCGGAAGCGGCACCGATGGACGACCACGACGCCCTGTTCGGGCTGTTGGACAGGCATCGGCGCGGCCACACCCACATCGACCCGTACCGACTCACCTCGTCTCTGCTCGGCCGGCAAAACCACGCTCCCGGCCGAGCCCTGCTCAGCACGGTGTTCCTATGACGCTCAGCCCTGATCTCCTGCTCACCGTGGCCGCCGAGCGGCTGCTGGTGACCCGGCCCGAGTTGGCCGGGCACCTCGACCTGTCCACCTCCGAGGCGCTGCGCAAGGCCAAGGCCACCCTCGCGGGCGGGGAAGCGGACGGACCGCACAACGGTGCTGCCGTTGTCATGGTCGTCGGCCGCTTCTCGCTTCCGCACTGGGTGCAGGAGACCTGCCGCTTCGCCCTGTCGGTGCCGACGGACCGGACCGGACCGTGGCATCGCTCGTTCACCCGCACCCTCTTCCTGGCGGGCCGGCCGAACAACCTCAAGGAGAGATTCGCCTTCGACCACATTGCCGACGACGGGTCGACGGCCTGGATCGGGCCCGCTCCGGACGAGGCCACCGCCGCACTGCGCCGGTTGCTCAAGTCGTTCGACGGCACACGGGAGTTGCCCGCTTGGGCTCCGACCACCGTGGCGATACCGGCGCCCGTCGGTGAAAGCTCCGCCGGTTCCCGGCCGGTCTGCCGCGACCTGTACATCGCCACCGCGGGGGTGTCCGTCTCCGACGTACTCATCCAGGTCAACCACCTACTCGCCGAAGCCGTGTTGGACGGGCTGATCCAGCCGGGTGACCGGCTGACCCTGCGTTCCGTGCCCCGTCTGGCCGGCCTTGCCATGCGGTTCGCCGCACTGCGCGTCGACACCGATACCCGCCGGCCCCACGAGCTCCGTGCCTACGCCGGACTGACCGAGGAGATCTGAAGATGCCCGCCCCCCGTACCGCTGCGACACCCGACGCCACGCGGCCCGTGCGTTTCGGCATCCACGGCTCGCCGCACCTGGCCATCCGCATCATCACCGCTGCGGGCCATGAGCCGCAGGAGGTCGAGTTCGTCCCGTACGACGTCGCCGACCCGTTCGGCCCGCTGCGGGACCGTTCCATGGAGATCATGATCGTCAAATACGGGCTGCAGGAACCGGACATCGCCGTCAGCCGGCCCGTGAGCTTCGACGGCCGAGCTCTGATCGTCTCCGCCGACCACCCGCTCGCCGGGCGAAGGGCCGTGTCGGTCGAGGAGGCCGCGCACTACGACGCCTTCCGCTGCCCGGGGGACTTTCCTCCGTACGTCTGGGACGAGGTGGTGCCGCCACGCACCCCCGGCGGAGCTCTGATCCGCCGCGTCCACCCCATGACGACGGTGGAGGCGATGACCGACGTACTCACCCGCACCGAGGCCGTCCATGTGTCGTTCCAGTCACTGGAAGCGATCCTGCCACCCCACATCAGGGCCGTTCCGGTCCACGATCTGCCGCCCGCGCCCGTGACGCTCGCCTGGCTGCGTGATGCGGCGCTGTCCCCACGGGCAGCCACCCTTGTCGCCGATGCGGAGCGGAGTGCGGTCGACGAGGGGGCCGGGCGATGAGGCGGAGCCAAGACGTTCCCGTCGTCCTGCTGCACGCCCTGCCGCTGAGCTCTGCCATGTGGCATGATCAAGCAGCGGCGCTGCGAGCACGCGGGCACACGGTCATCACCCCCGACCAGCGCGGATTCGGCACCGTGCCGCTGGGAACCGCGCGGCCCTCCCTCGATACCGTGGCCGACGACCTCGCCGTGCTCCTCGATGAGCGCGGCATCGACCAGGTGACGCTCGTCGGATGCTCCATGGGCGGCTACGCGGCGATGGCCTTCCTGCGACGCCGTCCCCACCGCGTCCGTGCCCTCGCGTTGTTCGCCGCCCGAGCCGGCGCCGACAGCCCCCGAGCAGCCGCTGAACGCCTGAAGTTCGCCGATCTGATGCTCGACGACGCCACCCGCGATCACATCGTGGCGCGCACCACACCGCTCCTCCTCGGCGCCACCACCAGGGCTCGGCGCCCCGACCTGGTCGACCAGATCATGACGATGACGAAGGCTGCCACGCCCGAGGCCGTGGCCTGGGCGCAGCGTGCCATCGCGGCACGTCCCGACTCGCTCCCCGTCCTGCGGAGCACCGACGTGCCTGCCGTGGTCGTCACCGGCGAGGAGGACGAACTCGTCGCCATGGAGGAGGCGATGAGCACGGCCGACGCTCTGCCGAGGGGGCGGCTCGTCACCGTACCGGGTGCCGGGCATCTCCAGCCGCTGGAGGCACCGGACTACGTCACGGACCTGCTCACCACACTGCTCGACGACGCCGCGACAGCGGACCGGAAGAGGTAACGCGCATGCCGACGAAAGACCACGCCTCTTGGGGGTACGCCGCATCGACCGGACTGGGTTTCACTCATGAGGAGATCGTCGAAGCCCACTTCAAGGCCTGCGAGGTCCAGTACCGGGCGGCACTGGAGCAGGCCGACATCCGAGCCGGATGGCGCGTGCTGGACGCCGGCTGCGGCAGCGGCGCCTTCCTGCCCTGGCTGGCCGACCTGGTCGGCCCCCGTGGCCACGTGACCGCCATCGACCTCGCTGAGGAGAACGCATCGCTCGCCGCCGAGCGCATGCGCGGCAGCCGGTCCGGCTGCTCCTTCGATGCCCGGCAGGGGGACCTGCGCAACCTGCCGTACGAGGACGACACCTTCGACGCGGTCTGGTGCGCGAACACCACGCAGTACCTCGATGACGAGGAACTGGACGTGGTCCTGAGGGAGTTCGGTCGCGTGGTCCGACCGGGAGGGGTCGTGGCGATCAAGGATCTCGATGCCTCCCTGATCACCGCGCGTCCCGCGGACCCCTTCTTGTTCACGGACTTCTTCCGGCACGCATCCAGCGAGCCCGGCTACGCCCGCCAGCTGCTGCGCACTCGCGATCTGCACCGCCGGCTCGACGGGGCCGGCCTGGTTTCGGTACGGCAGAAGACGATGCTGATCGAACACCATGCGCCGCTGCGGCCCGCTGCCCAGCGGTTCTACGCACTGGCCTGCGCTCGCATCGCTCAGCAGGCCGTCGACATGGGGCTCCAGGGAAACTGGCAGCCCTTCCTGGACCCGGACGGCGCGGACAACCCCCTGAACCACCAAGACGGTTACATCAGCGAGGGGAACACGGTGGCCGTGGGCCTGGTCCCGCCGGCCGAGTGATGCCCCTCCCCTTGACAGCGACAGCCCCGGCCACTCGATCGATCCAGGAGCCCGCCGATGCCCGACTCCACGTACTGCCCACCTGCCCCCGGGCGGATCTCCCTCCTCGGCCACGGCCCCGCCCTGCTGCGGAGACCCTTGTCGTTCTTCGAAGCGACACGGACCGCAGACCCGCTGGTCCGTGTCGAGTTCGGGCCGGTCGGCTTGTTCCTTGCCAACGAACCCGCCCTGGTCCACCGCATCCAGGTGGACACCGACACCTTCGAACGCGGCCGCTTCTTCGAAGCGCTGGCCGGTAACTTCGGCAATCCGCTCATCGCGGCAAGCGGCCCGCCGCACCGGCACCAGCGGCGTACCCTCAAACCCACCTTCAGCCGTCGTAGCGTCCGCGCCTACACCGAGGTCATCACCGACGAGACCGAGGCGCGCATCGGCCGTTGGCAGCCGGGGCGGGCAGTAGCCGCCGACCAGGAGATTTCCGACCTGGTCGCGGCCGTGGTCCTGCGCTGTCTGTTCAGCACCGAACTGAGTCATGCCACTGTGCGCGACGTGCGCGAAACGATGTACGCGATCTCCCGACGGCTCCTCCCGCAGACCATCCTGCCGGCAGTCCTCGGCACCCTCCCCACCCCCAGAAACCGGCGCTTCACCGCGGCGGTGAACCGGTTCCATGCCACCGTCGACCATCTGATCCGCGAGCGTCGTGCCGCCCCCGGGCAGCACCATGACGCCCTGAGCGCCCTCCTCGACACCCGGCACCCCGATACTGGCGCTCCCCTCGACGACGTCCAGATCCGCAGCGAATTCCTCATCCTGCTCTTCGCCGCCCTTGAAACCACCAGCACATCGCTGAGCTGGGCGGTCTTCGAGTCCGTCGTGCACCCCAAGGTGCTGCGGCGTCTCCAGGACGAGGCCGACAGTGTGCTGCGGGGCGGCCCGGCGACGTACGACAGACTCACCGACCTGGTGTTCACCCGGAAGGTCATTGACGAGACGCTTCGACTGCACGCCCCGATGCTCTTCACCCGCCGCGCCAAACGCCCCGTCACCTTGGCCGGGGTCGCCATACCCAAGGGCGCCGAGGTCGGCTACAGCCCGCGCGCCATGCACCGGGCCGCCGACCTCTACGAGGCCCCGAGCGTGTTCGATCCGGACCGGAACGGGCCCGACGACGGGACCGACCGCCCACGTGGCGCCTACTTCCCTTTCGGTACCGGACCGCACCGGTGCCTCGGAGAACACCTAGCCCTGACCACCATGACGGTGGCCCTCGCCTCCCTGGCTGCCCGCTGGGACCTTCGGATAGCGCCGGGCACCCGCCGGATCAGCGAAGTCAACAGCTCCCTGCCTCACCTCAGCAGCCTGCCGCTGCTCCCCACCCCTCGCATCTGACCACGGGGACGGGCCGCTGCTGCCCGGCGCGGCGCGGTGTGACGGCCGGGCAGCAGCCGTCACGCCGCTCGATCGTGCCGGAGGGCGTAGATCGCGGCCTGGGTCCGATCGGAAACGTCGAGCCTGGCGAAGATCGCATGCAGGTGGTTCTTGACGGTCTTCTCCGTGATACCGAGCGCCCGAGCTATGTGACGGTTCGTCATGCCATGTGTCAGCAGGGCGAGTACCTCAAGCTGACGTGGCGTCAGGGCCCTGGAGGGAGTTTTCTCGTCGGTCGGTTCACCGCCGCGATCGCTCGGCCCCCTCCCCTGGCAAGTGCGGGTGCTCCAAGCCTCTACTCGCCGCGGAGGCGGGCAGGTCGCCATCGCGTCATGAGCGACGGGGATATCCGCCTGCTGGTCGGTCAAAGGGTGTGTGCGATCGCTGTTCAACGTAGCCATCCGTGTCTCCTTGCCTCGTGGGTCAATGTGAATGGAGGGGTCCCGCGCCCGGCCGGCTCCGACAGGATCCCTGTCGTGCTCCATGTGCGCGACGAAGCCCGCACACTCGCCGCGATCTCAGCACGACGTGGTGGGGGCGAGGATCTCGGTCCTCTCCAGGGCGATGCGCGGTGTGGAGGTCTCCGACGCCCCGTCGTGGCGCAGCGTCTCCTCCAGCAGCCCCGCTGCCTGCTCCGGCGAATCGGCCGGTACGGCCACCAGCCGCTCAAGGTTCGCGAGGAGCGCGCGACTTGCGTTGCCGCCCTGGTCGACCGTGGAGGGCGCCGAGCAGGTGGTCCCGGGGCAATCGCGCCTGGCGACGATGAGCCCCGTGAGATACGGCACGACCTGCCCGTACCCTCCTTCTCCGCCTCGGGGCTGGTGGGCGGGAGGGTCTCGCTGGACCAAGCGCCGAAGGCGGCGCGGTCCGGGCCCGGGACACCGGGCGGTTCTCAGATGAAGGTCATGGGGAGTGGGGAGGCGGACGTGTCGATGAGGTCGGCGCGGCGCGCTCCGTCCACCGGCATGCGGTTCAGCAGCTCTTCGATGATCTCCTGGATGCGGCCCCGCATCCTTTCGACCCGGCGGGCCGTGAACTCCCGCGCCACCAGAGTCCGCAGTCAGGTGTGGCGGGGCGGTTCGGTGAGCAGCATGCTGGAGTTGTCGAGCACGTTCAGGGAGTACGGCGGGCGCCTGCCGGCCTGTCGCCACCAGCGCTGCCAATCCCGGTCGAGCAACGGGAAGTTGAAGACATCGCGTGCGGCCCCGTACCCGACCAAGAGTCACCCCGGACCCCTGTCGGGCGGGTCGGTTCTGCCGGATGTCGCCGGATCGGCGGCGGCCTTCTCGGTCTCGGTCACGATGGAATTCCCTTCTCTCATGAGGCGGGCTTTCCGGACACTAGACGGTGATCACTTCCTGGTGCCATTGGTGCAACGTCCGATTCGGTGACGCCTGGTTGGCTCAAATCAACAAGAGAGCACGCTTTTTGATGGTCTATCAGGTATTAAGGCCGATGGACCGCCGGACCCGGCGTGCGGAGCGCGCAGTGCGGAGGCTATCGGGTGACCGCTTCACCCGTCGCCACCCTGTCCCATTTCGGGCTCCATGAGCTCGCCGAAACCCTCCGGGCCCCTGAGGAGCGCGTGCGCGGTCGGCGGTGGCGCGTCGAGATCTTGATCACACCGGGCCCTCCTCCAGTCGCGCGAACGGCCCCGGCGAGAGCCTTTCGACCGCCGGCGCCCGGTGGCACGCATCGCTCCACCCCGTCGGGCGCGACCTCACGTCTCCGTGGGCTCCTGGTCGCCGCGCTCCTGCTCCTGCTCCTGCTCCTGCTCCCAGGCGATCGACCATGCGTCGAGTGGACGGAGGGCATCACGCAGTGCCGTCCCCAGCCGGGTCAGCTCGTAGCCGTCGGCCGAGGGCGCGATGATTCCGCTCGATACGAGTTCGCGGAGCCGCTGGTAGAGGACGCTGGACGACAGCCCTTCGCACCGTGCCAGCAGCGCGCGGGCACCGAGCGGACCCGCTCGCAGTTCCCAGAGGATGCGCAGCGCCCACCGACGGCCGAACAGGTCCATCGCGGCCATGAGAGGACGGCCGGTCGTCGATCCGCGAACCGGTTTTCCTGGGCGCGGTGTCGACATGACGCTCCCTTGCGTTTCGTTATTCGAAACACTAGCATTCATTCGCGGTGTTTCTAATTTCGAAACAAACTCGACGGGAGAGCCGATGTCGCGGATAGCCCTGCTGGAACCACCTTTCACCGACCAGGCCAGCGCCATGCATGGGTGGGGTCGCTACGAGTTGGGCCGCCGGCCGACGCCTCTGGACGGAGGTCGTCATGCATAAGCTCGTTGTCCTGTATCCCCCGCCCGCCGACCCTGACCACTTCCGCGATCACTACGTGACCAAGCACCTTCCGCTGGTCAAGAATTGGCCCGGCCCGCTTGCGTGGCGCTACAGCTTCGACGTGGCGGCGCTCGAGGGAGATGCGCCCTATTTCGCGGTCTTCGAAGCCGACTTCGCTGACGCCCCCGCCATGCACGCGGCGCTGGGGTCGCCGGACGGCCAGCTGCTGGCCGCCGATGTCGCGAACTACGCCACCGGCGGTGTGGTCATCATTCACTACCCGATGCCGGACATCACCGAATGACAAATCCCGCGTTCGCACCGCCCGGTCTGGCGGTGCGAACGCGGGATCTGGGGCGGAGGGGTCAGGAGACCACCTGGACCTGGTACCGCCGCAACCAGGCATCGATCAAAAGGACCCGAGGAAGCATGGGCGCCGGGCTGAAGGTGCCCGATCCCTCCGCGGCTTCGACCATGCCGCGTACGGCAGCCGCGTCGACGAGCTGCCACACCGGGGCGCCTGGGTCGTCCAGCAGGGCCCGGGCTCGCTCACGGGTCGCCTTGAGGTAGGCCGAGCCGGCTCCGGAGGGGAAGGCGCTCTTCTTCCTGTACGCGATGGAGTCCGGGATCAAACCGGCCGCCGCCTTGCGCAGAACGCTCTTCTGCATGCCTTCGGCGGCCTGCAGGCTCCACGGGATGTTCCATGCGTACTCGACCAGGCGGTGGTCGCAGAAGGGTACGCGTACCTCCAGCCCGACGGCCATGCTCATCCGGTCCTTGCGATCGAGCAGGAACGGCAGAAAGCGGGTGAGGTTCAGGTAGGAGACCTCCCGCATGCGACGCTGCTGCGCGTCTTCGCCCGCCAGCGTGGGTGCTTCCGCCACCGCCGCGGCATACCGATCGGCCGCGTACGCGTTGAGGTCGAGCTTGGCCCGTAGGTCCGGAGCGAGTACGGCGTTGATGTCGTCGGCCCAGGCCGCCCACGGAAAGCCCCCGGTGGGCCGGGTGGCTTCCGCCTGGAACCAGGGGTATCCGCCGAACACCTCGTCAGCGGCCTCGCCTGACAGAGCCACCGTGGAGTGTTTGCGCACCTCGCGGAAGAGCATCAGCAACGAAGCGTCCTGATCGCCCATCCCGGGGAGGTCCCGCGCTGCGATCGCTTGGTCCTGGGTGTCGTAGAGCGTGCCCGCGTCCAGCAGGATCTCTCGGTGAGAGGTGCCGATGAAGTCGGCCGCCTCCCTGGCGAACGGAGAGTCCCGACTCGAATGCAGAGCGCCTGCGGCGAACTGCGCCTCGTGAGTGAAGTCCACGGAGAACGTGGCGACCTTGCCCCGGTCCGCGGCTTCGAGGTGCGAGGCGGCGAGTGCCGTCACGATGCTCGAGTCCAGGCCACCGGACAGCAGGCTGCAGATGGGGACGTCCGCCACCAATTGACGTTCCACGATGTCGGTGAGCAGCTCGCGCACCGTGGAGACAGTGGTGTCAGGGTCGTCCTCGTGGGGATGGGCCTCCAACTCCCAGTAGCGTTCGATCCGCACGCTCTCGCGCGTACACCGGACGATCGTCCCGGGAGCCACTTCGGAGAGGTCTCGGTAGACCGCGTCACCTGGCTGCTTGGCCGCGATAACGAAGAGATCGGCTATGCCGTCCAAGTCGACACGCGGCCGAACAAGGGGGTTGGCGAAGAGTGCTTTGGGCTCGGACCCGAAGAGCAGGGCGGAGCCCTGCCGGGTGTAGTAGAGCGGTTTGACTCCCAGGCGATCACGCACAAGCACCAGCTCCTGCGCACGCTCGTCCCACACCGCGAAGGCGTACATGCCGTTCAAGCGGCGGGCCAGGCCGGTCCCCCACTCGAGATACGCGCGCAGCACGACCTCGGTGTCGGAGTCCGTCCTGAAGGGATGTCCCAGGCCCTTCAACTGCGCCCGCAGCTCTTTGAAGTTGTACACCTCGCCGCTGTAACTGAGTACCACGGCGTCGTCGCCGACCCGGGCGGTCATCGGCTGGGCCCCGCCGTCGAGGTCGATGACGGACAGCCGTCGGTGCCCGATGCCGGCGCGCGGGGATATCCACGTTCCCGACGCGTCAGGACCGCGGCACCCCATCGTCGCGGTCATGGCTTCCACGGTGGTGCGCTGTCTGCTTATATCGCGTTCCCAGTCGACCCACCCGGCGATTCCGCACATGTCCTTCTCCTCTGAACTGCATTGCCACGTCGTCCGTGCTGCGCGCCGCGTAAATAGGTCGCCTCGTTCAATTGAACAAAAGATTCTCACTCAGCTCATGCGAGACGCCGGCACCCAAATTCCGTGTAGCCCCAGCGGGATTATCCCAGCTGCCCCAGTACCTCCTGGGATTCGATCAGCCCGTCGTCACTGGCCGCGCCACCCTCGCCGAACACCCGAGCAGCCTGCCGCTCCCGCCACTCCACGTGCGCCTCCGCCGGCCGCGCATACCCGTACCGCTCCCGCGCCTCCGCCGGGGTCAACACCTCCTCCGTGCGAGCCGCGATCCCGAGCTTCACCGGCGCGATCACCTTCAGCGTGTTCGGTGTCAGTGCCCCCATCAGATTCAGCTGAAGCTGCGGCCGCCGATGCATCACCGCGAAGGCCACCTTCATCACCGGCACGATCAGGACATCCGACACCCGCGACTGCCGAAGCCCCGCCATCTCCCTCATCCACCGCGGCATCGCCGCCAACGTCGCCACCCGCAAGGACTTCGCGGCCGCCAACGCCAGCGGCCGAGCCCACCACGACATCTCCGGCGGCACCACCATCTCCGTGTGCAGCAGATGCTGCATCGCCCGCAGCGCGATCGGACTCGCCTGCAGCTTCGGCCGCATCGCCGCGAAGTACCCCCGGACCCCCTCCCGCGTCCGCGGCACGTCATCCGGGGAGCAGGTCTGCAGTTCGGCCGCGACCGCGCAGGATTCCCAGTACTCCGCCTCCTCCGCCGCCGGCAGCTTCCCGGGCCCGTACTTCTCGTAGACGTAGAGGATCGAGTGCCACGCGACCAGGTGGGTCCAAAGCTGCGACTCGGGGTCGTTGGCGTCGTACGTACCCTCCCCGTACGGCAGCTTCCCGATCGCCTTGGAGTGCACCTTCACGAGGATGTCCGCCACCTTGCAGACGTCCCGCGAGCCGCCGAAAGCCACCATCGCGAAGTAGCGCAGGGTGCGGTCGTAACGCGTCGCGGGCCGGTTGTAGAGGTCCTGCGTCCCGTCCAAGGCCGCGACGAGCGGCGGATCGAGCGGCTCCACGACCACCGCACGCTGAAAGCCCACGGTCGAGGCGCTGGGATACCCCCACACCTTCCAGACCACGGACCCCGGACCGAAGAAGCCGTAGTCCTCGTGCGGCTCGACCTCGGAATGCCGGATCCGCCCGGCCGCGGCCCCACGCTGACCCTGCCTCTTTGTCGTCTCACCCTGCATCTCAGCGATCCCATCCTGCCGCTCAGCGACACACCTATGAAACTGATGTAATTAAGTCACGTCCGTCGCTGATCATTTAGTCATGCCCGTCGTAAGACGACAAGATATTGACCCGTGGGCCCTTGGTCCTATTGATATGCCGAGAGTTCACCGCGCACGCACCGCAATCCCGGCGCGACATAGCGGGGCGCCAAGGAATTCCGGCACGGTGTTCCGCTCCTCGCGGTCGCCCCCGATGGAGGGATCGGCTTCGCGTCGCAACCCGTCCGCGAACGCCCGATCAGCCCTCTTCGTCCCGATGCTGTCCGGTCTGCGCCCCGGTCCGGCGGGACGTCCGGTCGCGCTTCCACAGCTTGTAGGCGGTCAGAGTCAGCGCACTTGAGATCAGGACCCACGCCATCTGGTACCAGTAGAAGAAGGGGACCCCGCCGAGCATGGGTTCGACCTTCGCGTACGAACCGACCCAGAACATCGCCCCGAACGGCGCGAACAGGCACAAGCCGATGATCACTCGGACCGGTGTCACCGCCGCTGGCTTCGTCTCAGGCGCCCCTGGGTCTGTCGCCATGGGTATGCCCCGTCCTGCATGTGGTTCTGGTGATCGGCCGTCTGTGTGATCCCAGTTTTACTCCGACATCCGCGCGTTCACCAACGGTGTTCCGTTCCTTGGGACATACCGTCGGCCTGCACGTTTTCGGGGGCGTGGAACGACGGCTGTCAGCGTGCCGGGTGTCCGTTCCCCGCGGCCAGGAGGTCGAAGCCGATCTCCTCGGGCGAACGGGCGCCCACGAGGGCCATGGCTTCGGCGAGTTCGGTCCGGTAGGAGTCGAGCAGGGACCGTACGCCCGCCCGGCCCTGGACGGCCAGGGCCCAAAGAATCGGGCGGCCGATCAGGACCGCGTCGGCACCGAGCGCCAGGGCCGTCAGTACGTCCGTACCGGCGCGTACGCCTCCGTCGACCAGGACCGGTACGTCCCCGGCCAGGGCCTCCACCACCGGGCGCAGGGCGTGCGCGGTGGGCAGGGCCCGGTCGAGCTGGCGGCCGCCGTGGTTGGACACGATGATCCCGGCCGCGCCCGCGTCCCGGCAGGCGAGCGCGTCATCGGCCCGCAGTACGCCCTTGACCAGGACCGGGAGGCCGGACTCCGCCCTGAGCCAGGCGATGGTCCCCGGGCCGATCGACGGATCCTGCTCCCAGTCCGCTGTCCGGGTGTCCACGCCCACGTCGAGCGCGTGGGGGTCCCGGGGCAGGGGCAGGGGCCTGGTCACGCGCGGCTTGGTCGCCACGTACGGGGCGTCGACCGTGAGGACCAGGGCCCGCGCTCCGGCCGACACCGCGCGCTGTACCTGCCGTGCGGTGATCTCCCGGTCCCGCAGGACGTAGACCTGGAACCACCAGGGTCCCGCCGCTGCCGCGACCGCTTCCACGGTGGACGTGGACCGGGAGGAGAGGACCATCAGCTGGCCCGCGTCCCTGATGCCTTCGGCGGTGGCGATCTCGCCTTCGGGATGCGCCATGGCGTGGAAGGCGGTCGGTGCGGCGAGCACCGGTGAATTCACCCGCTCTCCCAGCAGTTCGATTCCGGTGTCGATCCGTGAGACGTCACGCAGGACCCGCGGGAGAAAGCGGTACGAGCGCCAGGCGTCGGCCGCCTCGTCGCGGCTGAGCTCCTCTCCCGCTCCAGCCGCGTAGAAGTCGTAGGCGCCCGGCGGAAGCACCGCGCGCGCGGATTCCTCCAGAGCCGATCCCAACAGTGCCATGCTGCTCACCCTTTCCCCTTGCCACCGATCCGACCCACCCCGGCGGGCCCTGACGCACCGTCGGGCACTCGCCCTCTCCGACGACGTGACAGTGCCGGGAGCCTCACCGGGGCCCCGCCAGAGGCGCGTTACAGGCCTCCGGCGACCCGCAGCACCGCCCCCGTGGCGTACGCGGCATCGTCGGACAGCAGCCACGCCACGGCTCCGGCGATCTCGTCCGGCCGGCCCGCCCGCCCCATCGGTATGTTCCCGGCGACCTTGGCGGGCCGCTGCGGGTCCTCGTGGAAGTCCGTCCACACCGTGCCTGGTGCCACGCAGTTGACCCGGATGCCGTCGGCGGCGACCTCCTTCGACAGGCCCACCGTGAAGGCGTCCACGGCAGCCTTCGCGGCGGCGTAGTGCACGTACTGCCCCGGGGAGCCGAGCGTCGCCGCGGCCGAGGAGACGTTGACGACGCAGCCGCCACCGGTGGCACTCATCGCACGGACGGCCTGGCGTGCGCAGAGCAGATAGCCGAGCAGGTTGACGTCCAGAGCCGCCCGCATCCCGGCGGGGTCGGCATCGACGAGGCGCCCGTTGGGGCCGCTCACTCCCGCGTTGTTCACCAAGCCGGTGACCGGCCCGAGCACGGCGGCCGCGGCCTCGAAGAGCGCGGCGACGCCGTGCTCGTCGGCGGTGTCCACGGCGACGGCAAGGGCCCGTCGGCCGGCCGCCTCCACATCGGCCGCGACGGCGTGGGCGGCCGCTTCGTTCGACCGGTAGCCGACCACCACGTCATGGCCCTCGGCCGCCAGCCGTCGGCAGACCGCGGCCCCGATGCCCCGGCCGCCACCCGTGACAACGGTGACTTTCCGTCGTCCTCGCATCTTCGTCCTCCGATTGGTCTGAGCCCGGTCACCGCACGACGATCTTGCGCAGTCCCTCCCGCAGTCGGGGCGCCGGGAGCTGCGCTGCTACGTCGCCGCCGGGGCCAGTGCAGGGGTGTCCGGGCGGGAGCGTTCGGCCCAGCGAGCCACGGCCGGTGCGGCCAGGCCCGCCGTGGCCATGACGGCGGCCAGCACGGCCCAGCCGACCCAGCCGTAACGGACGATCAGTACCGCCGTGATCGCGGGGGTGATCGCGATGCCCAGCTGCGAGGTCAGGCCGAACATGCCCTGGTACTGGCCCTGCGCGTGGTCGGGGGCCAGTTCGTAGGAGAGGGCCCAGGTACCGGCGCTGTAGAGCAGCTCGCCCATGGTGTGCAGGACGACGCCGACCGCGAGGAAGGCCAGCGCCACCCAGGGCGAGCGGCCTGCCGCCAGCGCGATGACCATGCAGCACGAGGCCAGCCACAGGCCCGACCGGAGCAGAGCGCGCGCCCCTCCCCGTACGTCCTCCGCACCCTTGCTCATGGGTACCTGGAAGAGCACCACGAGCACAGTGTTGACCAGCAGGAGCGCCGCGAAGGCCGAGGCCGGGGCGTTGGTCTCCTCCACGATCCAGATCGGCAGGGCGATGTTGAGGATCCCCGCGTTCATGATGAGCACGGCGTTGATCAGGCCCACGACGGCGAAGGGTCGGTCGCGCAGCACGAGCCACCGCGAAGCGCTGGGAGGCTTCGGCACCCGGGCGGGGTCCGCCAGCCAGAAGTAGGCGAAGCCCGAGACCATGAACATGCAGCCGGCACCCAGCAGTTCGGCGGCGTACACCGCCGATGAGTCGTGGCTCAGCGCCAGTCCGCCCAGCACGGTGCCGATCGAGAAGCCCACGTTGGTGACCGACCTCAGGTAGGCACGGGTACGGACCCGTTCCTTCGCGGGGATCGCGCCCGCGATCAGTGCTCCACGGGAGGCGTTGGACGCCGATTCCGCGACCGCGACCAGGCCGGCCGCGATCAGCATCCCGGTGAACCCGCCGACCAGGGCGTACCCCCACAGGGTCAGGCCCTGGAGCAGGACGAACGCGATCGACGCCTTCCGCGCCCCG
This sequence comes from Streptomyces sp. NPDC028910, assembly GCF_055564955.1. Lineage (NCBI taxonomy): Bacteria > Bacillati > Actinomycetota > Actinomycetes > Kitasatosporales > Streptomycetaceae > Streptomyces > Streptomyces sp. NPDC028910. Next base: position 401,669 of record NZ_JBVHVF010000002.1, read on the forward strand.
AGCGCGTCCGCGAGATGACCGGCGGGAACACTGACGGCCATGCCCACGACGGCGGCGATCGTCAGCCCGAGGCCCACCTCGGCGGCCGGGATCTCCACTGCCCTGGTGAAGTAGAGGACCGAGATGGTGACCACGGTTCCGTGCCCGATGCTGGACGTCAGGGTCGTGAGGGCCAGCACCCACACCGACCTGGACCTCGGCAGTACGGCCCGGGCGGCCGCAGCCAGCCTTCCGCCGCTCAACCCGTCCCCTCCCCCGTCACGGTCCCTGGCGCGATCTCCGTCGACTCCTCGAACCACTGGCCGGCCGCGGCGAGCGTCGCCTCGACCTCGACGCGCGAGGATCCGGTGGCCAGGACCGCGCCGATCTTCTCCACACTCGCCTGCGCGGCCACGAGGACCGTCCCCGGCTCCGCGTGCCGCTGGTACGCGACCACGCCCGGGACCGGACAGTCCTCCGGGATCCGTACGAGCGTTCCCGCGCGTGGCGGGAAGAGGGACAGGCCGGCACTCGTCAGGGGCGAGGGGGGCACCGGGGCCGGCTCGTTGTCCGCCAGGGATCTGACCAGGACCTCGGGCATGGTGATGCCGAACCCCAGCGTCACCATCTGGTCGATGAGCCCTCCGCCCATGCGGCTGGCGACCTCGTTGAAGAAGAGCTCGCCGTCCGGGGTGAGGAAGACCTCCGCGTGGAACAGGAAGCTGTCGGGCATCGGAAGCGCGGTCAGAGCGCGGCGCGTGAGGTCGAGCAGCGGATCAAGCAGCGGGTCCTCGGCGTCCAGCAGGGCGCTGTGCAGCGAGAGCCCCGCGATGATGTCCAGACACGAGCTGTCGCCCTGGGACGACGGCCACATCAGCTTCGCCTCGCCGTTCACGAAGATGCCGTCCACGTGGAACAGCTCGTGCTTGACGTACCGCTCGCACATCAGCTGGGCGCCGTCGTCGGTGCCCAGCTCCGGGCAGGCACCGAGCAGGTCCTGCAAGTCCTCCGGGTTCTCCAGGACGTGGACGCCCACTGAGCCGCCGCCCCTACGGGGTTTCACCACCACCGGGTAGCCCTGCTCCTCGACGAAGCCGTACACGTCCGCGAAGCTCGCCGCGGCGGCGTGGTCGACCACGGGTATGTCCGAGGCCCGCAGGAGCTCCTTCATGCGCACCTTGTCGCGGAACGCGGTGGCGCTGCGCACGTCCTGCCCGGGAACGCCGAACAGGCCCCGCAGCCTGGCGGCGCGGAGCAGGTCGAACTCGGACAGGGCGATCACCCGGTCGAAGGGGGATCCGGCGTGCAGGGCGAGGGCTTGGAGCTCGACCAGCGGGTTGAAGTGGTAGTTCTGCACCACCTCCACGTGGGCGTACCCGGCGAGCTGTGCGGCTCGCTCACCTGGATCCGCCGACAGAGCGGCGGCATCGGTGAGGAGCACGGCTTCGTGGGCCGGGCCCAGCCAGTCGGGATATCGGAGTCCGGACAGGGGCAGCCGATTGAGGATCAGGAATCTCATGTCTGTCTCTCGGTCAGAGGGGGCGCCGGGGGCACCGCGGCCCCAAGTGCCCCCGGCAGGTCGGCGGTCGCGGGCTAGATGTCGCCGTTCGACTGCTCGATGAACTGACCGGCCCACTTGCGCTTGAGGCGCAGGCTCAGGCGGTTGACGAGGTCCGGGACCAGCCCCATGGGGCGCCGGATGTCGACGATCAGCATGACCCGGTCGCCGTCGCTCTCGTTGTACACCTCGTGCTCGAAGGTGTCGTCGATGAGGATCGCTTCACCCTCCTTCCAGGTATGGATCTCCTTGTCCACCCGCAGGCGCGGGGGGTTGTTCCTGGGCACGGTGAGCGGAAGGTGGTAGCGCAGGATGCCGGCGAACGGCCCCTTGTGCGCCTTCAGCGTCACGCCGGGTTCGAGGATGGCGATGATCGCGTTCACCACGCGGGGGGTGCGCTCGGCGAAGTCGATGAAGGTCGGGCAGTCCCGGTACGCCTCGGGGTTGGTCTCACCGAGCATGTAGGCGTAGTAGAGACGCCAGTTCTCCGATACCTCAGCCGCCCGCAGGGGGTCGATGTCGCCGTAGGGGCGGACGTCGCGCGCCTGGATGAGCTTGTCGACTTCGGCCTTGATCTGATCGAACTGGTAATCGAGCTTCCTGGATTCCGGGAAGAGTGCGTACGGCGACATGATCCGGAAGCGGCTGTCTCCTCCGCTGCGCTTCAGGAAGTACCGGTTGATCAGATTGCGAACGGCAGGCTGATTGATGCTCAGCGAACCCTTCATGAGCTCCTCCTAATGTTCGTTCTCTTGTTCCGCAAACGGGTCGATGAAGGGAGGGGACTCAACTGCCGGACGGGCGGCAGGACGCGTAGAGGAATCCCGGGTGGATCTCGTCGATCTCGCACGACCAACCCAGCGCCGTCAGTCGCCTCGTCAGCTCGGCCGGGTCGCGGAACACCTTGACGATGCGGAAGGTGCGTCCGTCCGCCAGGGAACGGCGGACCGCGACCTCGGGCTCGCTGTGGTCCTGCTGCTCCAGCTCGCGGTGGCGGGCGGTCACGTCGACGAACTCGACGACGCCGCCGGGCCGGACGGCCTTGCGCACCGAGGCCCAGAAGGCGTCGAAGTTCTCGTCGGGCACGTGGGCCAGCCAGTGCGCGAAGAACACGCTGTCGAACTCCTCCTCCGGATCCCAGTCGAAGAGGTCCTGCTGCCGGAACGAGACGTTCGCCAGCCCGTGCCGCTCCGCCTCGGCGATCATCTCCGGGGAGCCGTCCAGGCACGTGACGGAGGTTCCCGCCTCTGCCAGGTACGGGGTCCAGTAGCCCGTACCGCAGGCCAGTTCCAGCACCTCGCCCCGGATGTTCCCGGAGCGCAGCCGGGCGAGGGCACTGGGGAGGCCGGGATCCATGTACGGCACGAACGTGGCGTCGTATTCCGTGGCCCGCGCACGGTAGTAGCCGAGCTGGCTGTCGATCAGGGGTTCCTGCGTCGATTCCATGTCAATTCTCCTTGGTCAGGTTTTCGTCCGGAGACGGGCCGATCATCGCCACCAGCTCCTGCGGCACCAGGAGCATCTTTTCCTTGAAGGTTTCGTTCAGCCGCCCGCATTCGATCGTTGCGACTCCGGACTGCCACATGAGTTCCACGATTTCCCACCACAGTGCGTAGTAGGGACTGAATTTGAGGTCCTCGCGCCCTCGGATGTAGCCGCCGGCCCAGGCCTGGAGTCTGTTTTCCTCCAGGAAGCAGATGCCGACGGCCAGGGTCTCGCCCTCATGGCTGCGGACCTCCACCACGCGCACCGGTCCGTCGAGTTCCCGCAGGAACTCGGCGAGCTTCAGCGGGTCGTAGTACTTCGGGGACCCGGTCCGGGCGGCGCTCGCCGCCACGAGTTCCAGCAGCGGAACCAGCCCGTCGTAATCCGCCCGGTGCACGAGGCCGAACGCCCGCTCCTCGTAGCGCCGCAACTGACGCTTGTAGTCGTGCGAGGTCGATTTCCGCATCCCCGCCAGATAGCTCTGCCGGTCGGGAGCGTCCTCGCGCCGCAGGGTCCAGCGGGGGACCAGGGTCTTGCGCCGGAACCCCCTGCTCTCCAGGACCTTCACCAGGTCCGCGTCGGCGCTGACGTTGACGAACCCCCACAGCGGGGCGTCCAGTTCCGCCGCCCGCGCTCCGAACGCCCGTTGCAGCGCGTCGAGCGCTTCCTCGTCGGTCGCCAGCAGCCGGGTGTCGGGGCTGTGCCACATCGGGGAGAGCAGCGCCTGTTCCCCCTCGGCCAGGCCGAGGAGTCCCAGCGGATCGCCCTGCCGGTACGTGGGCGCCACGGCCACCAGTTCGCCCGTGTCCCGGCGGATCTCCAGGTACTGCGGATCGGTGATCCGCTGCACCGGGTGGTGCTCGTACGCGCGCAGGAATGCCCGGGTGTTGAACACGGGGGCGTCCAACTCCGCGACCAGGCCGTCCCATTCGGGACCCAGCTCGTCCGCGGAAGCGACGCTCCCGCTGATCAGCGTGCGTGCCCCGGCGCCCGTCGGCGCGGGGCAGGCCGGCTCGTGCGGGCCCCGTACCGTACGCAGCGCCGCGCCGATGGCGGTGACACACGCGTCCACCTCCGCCGGCTCCGCCGGGCCCATGTGGCCGATCCGCAGGACCCCGTTCTTCCACGGCCCGCGCCCGGAGGACACCCACACGTCGTGCTCGGCCGCCAGGACCTCGCGCACCGCCTCCGCCTCGGGAACCGGCAGCCGTACCGCCGTGACCGTCGGCGAACAGTGGGCCTCGGCCGGGATCACGGCCAGTCCCTGCGACCGGGCCCGGGCCCTGCACCTCTCGGCGGTGCGGGCATGGCGCTGCCACACCCGTTCGACGCCCTCGCGCTCGATGTCGGCGACGGCTGCCTCCAGCGCGTAGACCACCGACAGGGCGGGGGTGTACGTGGTGGTGCCCTGCTCCGCGTGCTGGGCGGCGCGGGCCAGGCTCAGGTAGTAGCCGCCCGCACCGGGAGCCGCGGCGCGCGCGAGCGCACGCTCCGAGGCCACCACGAGCGAGAGCCCCGGCGGACAGGCCAGTGCCTTCTGCGTGACGCCCACCGCCACGTCGAGCCCGAGCTCGTCGAAGGCGATCTCGGCCGCGCCGAGGCTGCTGACCACGTCCACGAGGATCAGGCAGTCGCTCGTCGCCCGGATCGCTCGCGCCCATTCCCGCAGCGGGGCGAGCACTCCGGTGGACGTCTCGCTGTGGGTCAGCAGGACGGCGTCGTACCCCTGCGCGATCCGCGTGGCGAGCTCCGCCGTGCCGGGCACCTGGCCCCAGGGTGCGGCCAGGACGTCCACCACGGCGCCGTGGTGCTCCGCGATCTCGGCGAACCGCTCGCCGAAGTAGCCCAGTTGCACGGAGAGCACCCGGTCGCCCGGCCGCAGCACGGACGCGGCGGCGGCCTCCAGGCCTCCGGTCCCCGAGCAGGTCAGGGCCAGTACCGGCTGCCGGGTTCCGAACAGCGGCCCGAGCCGGCGCGTGACCTCGGCCAGCCGGACCCGGAACTCCGCGGAACGGTGACTGATCATCCGCTCGGTCATCCGCCGGAGCGTGGACTCCGGGACCTCGACCGGCCCCGTCACCCGGTAGTTGCGCATGCGCCGCCCTCCACTCCGGGAATGTGGGCGGCGAGCGTCCGCCGCAGGCCCTCGTAAGCCTGCTCCGGCTCCAGCCGGACGGGCATGCCGCCCATCCGGTTCGAGGCCAGCCCCTCCGTGACGAGGAGCCCGAGGAGGTCCTCCGAGGGCTGTTCCGCCAGCCGGACCCCGATCGAAGCGACCCGACGGGCAACCAAGTCACCCAGGAGGTGGCCCACTTCGCCCGGAGCGCAGCCGAAGAGCGAGCCGAGGACGGACACCGCACCGCGCACCGCGTCCGGACCGCGTTCGTCGAGCACGTCCTGCGGTCCGGCCCGCTCCACCAGCGGCGTCAACCAGACCAGATTGAGGGCGCAGGCCAGCCCGTGCGAGATGTCCAGACGGGCCGTCAGCGGGTACGACAGCGCATGGGCGGCCGTGGTCCGCGTGATGTTGATGGCCTGCCCCGCCAGGGTGGCCGCCTCACTGAGCGCGTCGCGTTCGCCGCGGCTCGGCGTCTCGTCCGCCTCGTGCAGGATCGCGACGATGCGCCGCAGCGCCTCCCGCGCGTGGGCACGGGAGAGCTCGGTGGACCGTACGGACCACAGGGACTCCACCGCGTGTGCCAGCGCGTCGAAGGCACAGCTCCAGGTCACCGAGGGCGGGCAGGAATCGGTCAGTGCCGGGTCCACCACGGCCACGCCGGCCTGGGCCCGCCAGGTGTCCAGCGAGACCTTGCGCCGCCCCTGGTAGAGGGTGGCGAACCGCGTGACCTCACTGCCCGTCCCCGCCGTGGTCGGGACCAGCAGCAGCTCCGTTCCGTTCCCGGCCACCGGGCGCCGGCCGAGGACCGTCTCCTCGGCCTGGTGGGCGTCGGCCGGAAGCAGTGCGGCGGCCTTGGCCACGTCGAGGGCCGAGCCCCCGCCGATCCCCATGACCAGATCGGCGCCCCACTCGGAGCGGCGCCGCGCCGCCCGCACCGCGTGCTCCACACTGGGGTTCGGGTAGAACCCGGTGAACACCTCCGCCTCGGGCGGCAGCCAGCGCTCGGCTTGCGTACGGTGCAGCGTCCCCTTGCTGGCGACCACCAGCACCCGGCGGGCCGTCAGCAGCTCCGGGACCCCGGCGAAGGAGCCCCGCCCGGCGAGCAGGGTCGTCGCCCGCTCCCTCATCCGTGCGGTCATGAGCCGACCAGGGAGCCGGGCGCCGCGGCCTGCCGGAACCGCTTGACGATGTCCAGGGGCCCCGTGGAAGCCGTCGCCCGCGGGTGTACCTCGCCCGGCGTCGGGACGACCGTCAGCGCGCAGAACACCGGCCCCGGCGTGGCGAGCGCGGTGCGCAGCGTCCCGGCCAGCTCGGAGGGGTCCTCACAGGTCAGCACCGACCGGTAGCCGAGGCCATGCCCCAGGGCCGCCCAGTCCATCGCACCGGTGGTGGTCGTCTGGCAGCCCGTCGACTCGTAACAGCCGTTGTCGACCACGATGTGTACGAGGTTCTCCGCGCCCGAGGCTCCGATGGTGGATCCGGTGCCCAGGTGCATCAGGAAGGCGCCGTCGCCGTCCAGGACGACCACCCGGCGCGCCGGGTCGGCGGTCGCGAGAGCGATGCCGATGGCGGAGGCGTGGCCCATCGAGCCCTGCATGTAGAAGGTTCCCGGACGGTCCCGCTCGTGGTGTGCCTGGCGCGAGAGGTATCCGGTGGTGGTCACCAGCAGCTCGTCGGTGAGCTCCGCCATCAGGGCCGACACCGCCAGGGGGCGGGTGAGGCGTCCCGTCACCGGCTCCGCGGCCGGTGCCGTGGCGGTGTCCGCGCGCCCGATGGCGCCCCGGGGCACCAGGAGGAAGAACGGGCGGTCGTGCGCGCGGGCTTCGGCCGCCCGCGCCAGCACGTCCTCCAGCGTGGACTCTCCCAGGACCGCGTACGGCACGTCGTACGTCTCCAGCATGCCGACCGTGGAGGTGCCCATGGCCGCGTGCTGCGGCTCGTCGTCCGCGGGGTCCGGCCAGCCGCGCATCGTCATCACCACCAGCACCGGTATCCGGTACGGCAGCACCAGCGAGGTGAGCGGATTGACCAGGTTGCCGAAGCCGGAGTTCTGGCACAGCACCACGGAGGTCTGCCCGGCCAGCTCCCAGCCGGCCGCGATCGACAGCGCCGCACCCTCGGAGGCCGCCGGGGTCAGCAGTCCGGCTTCGTCGAACAGGGTCCAGGGCCCGGCGAGATGGCCGCACGGCACGCCGGTGACCTTGCGGACCCCGTAGGCGTGCAGCGCGGACACGAACGCGTCGGCGGATACGGTCGTGGCGGTCATCGGTCCTCACCGAGCCACTGGTCGATGCCGGACAGGGCGAAGATGTCCTTCACCGTGGCGATGTGCGGCTCGACCGCGACCGTCGACCCGTCCGCGATCACGGTGGCCCACGTGTCCCGTACGGCCTTGACCATGGAGCGCATGCCCTGGTTCGCGTAGATCACCATGGAGATCCCGGCCGCCTTGGCCTCGTCGGCCGAGAACCTCGAATAGGTGGTCGGTACGACGACCACCGGTGCCCGGTGGTCCCACTCCTTCATGAAGGAAACGATCTCGCTCGAATCCGCCTTCTTCGAATGGACGAGCACGGCGTCCGCGCCCGAATCCACGTAGGAGTGGCAGCGGCGCAGCGCCTCGTCGAGGCCCAGTCCGCAGATGAACGCCTCGGTCCTGGCGATCAGGACGGTCTCGGAGAGGGTCTGCGCGCGCTTCGCGGCCTCCAGCTTCCGGCCGAACTCGTCCGCGTCGAGCAGTTCCTGACCGGCCTCCAGGAAGCTGTTGCGCTTGGGGAAGATCTTGTCCTCGATGCACACTCCGGCGATGCCCGCGGCCTCGTACCGCATCATCGTGAACGCGGCGTTCAGGCTGCCGCCGAAGCCGGTGTCACAGTCCGCGACCACCGGAACCGAGACCGCGTTGTGCATCGCGGCGGCGCCGGCGAGGTACTCTGACATGCCGAGCAGGCTGACGTCGGGTAGGCCGTGCGCCGCCGAGATCTCCAGTCCGGAGGCCCACACGGCGTTGAACCCGGCCTCTTCGGCCAGCCGCGCGGACATCCCGTCGTGGCCCCCGGCGACCTTGATCAGCCGCTTGTCCTCGAAGGCCTCGCGCAGGGCGAACGCCCGGGAAGCGGTCGCCGTGGCGCCGTGAGCAGTGGCAATGGTCATGATGTGCTCCTCAGTGGAGAAAGTCCGTTGACAACTACGTGCAGGCGTCCTGCGAGCCGGCCTGCGGCATCGGTGATCACCCGTGGCGGCTCGGCCACGCACAGCCTCAGGAATCCGGGCATGCCGAAGGTCGATCCGGCGCGCAGACGTACTCCGGCGCGCCGCTCCAGCGCACGGCACAGCCCTACGTCGTCCGTGGCTCCGTAAACGCCGTGCCGCAGCGCCTCGGTGGCATCCAGACACAGGTAGATGCCCCCCGCCGGAGGGACCGGAGTGAGCAGCGGGATGCCGGACATGGCCCGCACGGCATGGCTCCGCATCTCCGCCAGGGCCGCAGCCCGGGCGACGACCGCCCGCGCGTCCCCGAGTACGGCAGCGACGACGGACTGCGAGAGACCCGACACGGGCCCGGTGGTGTACTCGACGGCCTCGCGGATCGGCGCCAGGTACTCCGGATCCGCCCACACCCAGCCGACGCGCAGCCCGGCCATGGCATGGACCTTGGAGGCGCCGCCGACCACGATCTCCCGGGCCGACGCGCCCACCTGGTCGTCGACGGAGTCCGCGTACGCCCAGTAGACGTCGTCGACGATGAGCCGGACGTCGCGCTCCGCGGCCCATTCCCGCAGGGCCCGCATCTGCGACCGGCTGTAGCAGGCGCCGGACGGGTTGACCGGGCTGTTGATCAGGAGGGCCCGGGTCCGGGAGGTCAGGGCCCGGTCGAGCCGCCGGGGGTCGACCAGCAGGCCGCGCTCCGGATCACCCGCCACCGGCACCGCCGTGGCACCCGCGCTCCTGATCACACCGGGGTAGTGGCTCCAGTGCGGCTGCGGGACCAGGATCTCCCCGCCCGCCGCGACCGCGGCGAACGCGGCGAACAGCCCGTGGCGGGCCCCCGCCGTCACCGTCACCTGCTCCGGGTCCACCTCGGCACCGGTTCGCCGCGCGTAGTGCCCGGCGACGGCCTCCCGCAGGTCGGCGTTCCCGTACGAGGGCGCGTACGCGGTCACCCTCTCCGCGGCCATCGCCTCGCGCAGGGCTCGGACCGCGCCGTCCGGCAGCGATTCGGTGATCTGCCCGGAGGACAGGTCGATCAGCCCGATGCCTGGTGGGTGGCTCACGCGGCCGCTCCGGCCGGGGCGACCGGTCCGGGGCCGACCGGTCCGGGGCCGATCGGTTCGAGGCCGATGAGCGCCGCGATCTCCGCCAGGTCGGCGAGGACCGGCGGGAGCAGTGGAATGCCGTGCGCCCTGCGCTCCGTGGCCGACCGGCGGCGGCGGTCACCCGGCAGCCGTACGGGGACCTCCGCGTCGGCCCGGCGCGCACCTCGGATCTCGTCCGCCATGGCACCGACGCGGCCCGTGATGGCATCCGGGTCGCCCAGGGCCCGCAGATCCACGCAGAGGACGAACTGGCCCAGGTCGCCGCCCTGACCGCCGTACGTGTGCCGGCTCCAGCTGGCCCCGGTCAGCGGCCCGCACAACAGCTCGGCGAGCAGGCCGATGCCCGATCCCTTGTGCCCCCCGAACTCCTCGCCGAGGCCGCCGACGGGCAGGAGGGCGTACCCCTCGCGCGCCTTGAGCCCCTCGACCACCTTCGGGATGTCCGTGACGGTGTCCCCGTCCGGGCCGACCGCCCAGCCCGCCCGCATCGGCCGGCCCTCTCGGTGCAGACGCTCCAGCTTTCCGCGCGGGACGATGCTGGTCGCCGCGTCGTAGCAGATGGGTTCTCCGGAGGTCGGTACGGCGTAACTCACCGGATCGGTGCCGAACATCGGCTCGGCCGCCCCGGTGGGTGCCACCTGTGGGGTGGCGTTGGTGGTGACCATGGCGAACGCACCGGCCCGAGCGGCCCGTTCGGCGTACCAGCCGGCGATCCCGATGTGGTTGGACCGGCGTACGGCCACCGCCGACACCCCGTGCTCCGCGGCCCTCTCCACGGCCAGGTCGAGCGCGAAGCACAGGGCGGGCTGGCCCAGTCCGTTGTGCGCGTCCACGACGGTGACCCCGCCCTGCTCGCGGACGATCTCGGGCCGTGCCGTACCGCTGATGGTGCCGCGGCGCAGACCCTCCACGTAGCGGCGGAGCCGGGCCACCCCGTGGCTGTCGACCCCGGCGAGGTCCGCGGAGACCAGAACCTCCGCCGTGAGCTCGGCATCGTCCCGCCGCGCACCCGCGGAGACGAGCGCCTCGATCGTGAAACGGGTCAGGACCTTCTCGTCAATCAAAGTCATGCGCGCTCCAGTCGTCGTTCTCGAAGCCATTTCCGGCATGCTTGCTCCGCCGCGTCCGCCAGGCCCTCCCACAGGGCGGGCCCCGTGACGGCCTGCGGCGGCGGTGTGTCCTCAGAAATCAGATGTGCGCTGACGAACCGGTCCGGAAGCGGTGCCTCGAAGCGGACCGCCACGACGGCCGTCGGCCGTTCACGGATACGGCGCCGGTCGGCGACGGCACCCGGCAACTTGCCGTGCCACGTCGCGGCGTCGACCACGCCCTCCGCGGTGATGGCCAGCGCGGCCGAATCCACCGCGCCTTCGGGGTCGACGACCGCCAGCAGCCCCTCGGAACCGCTCCCCGCAGTGGTCCGCGCCACGGAGGCGAGGCCGAAGCCGATGCCCCCGCCTGCGCCGTACCAGGGCTCCTGGAACCGGGCCCGGGCGCCCTGCGCGGGCGGCGTGCCCGACCGGCCCGGCCCACCCGGTGCGCCAGGCGCGTCCAGTGGGCCGGCGGACTCCAGGAGTTCCGCCAGGTGCCCCAGGGCGCGCACCGCGGTGGGCCTGTTGTGGGCGGTGAGTCCCTTCTGCGCGCCGAACGAGGCGAGGTTCCCCGAGAGCGGGGTCCGTACGTCCGAGAGCAGCCGCAGGGTCACGCCCGCCAGGAGCGTCCGTACCGGCGAGAGGTCCACCCGGGCGACCGCGTCCAGGTGGGCGGGGACGGGAGTCACCAGCCGTTCCCGGTCGTCGAGGAAGCGTGCGCCCAGAGCGGCCAGCGCTCCGGCCCCGCCGTCCACGACCGCCGTACCGCCGAGCCCGACCAGGATGTTCGTGGCTCCGGCGGACACCGCGGCCGCGATGGCCCGGCCCACCCCGGCCGAGCTCGCCCGCAAGGGGTCCAGCTCGTCCGGCCGCAGGGCCCCCAGCCCGCACAGGCTCGCGGTTTCGACGGCTGCCGTGGACTCGTCCAGTGCCAGCCACGAGGTCCGCCGGGTTCGGCCCAGCGCGTCCGTCGCGTCCAGGGGGTGCCGCACGCCGCCGACCGCGTCGGACAGGGCGTCCAGCGTGCCGTCGCCGCCGTCGGCGACGGACCGGACGACGAGGCCGGCGGCGGGCCGGGCCCGCCGTACGCCGACCGCCAGGGCGGCGGCGACCTCGGCGGAACTCGCGTACCCCCGGAGGGAATTGGGCACCAGGACCACGCTCGGTCCGGGCGCGGGGCCACGCGAGGCGCCACCCCGTGGCGCGTCACCTCGAAACGAGGTGGTCATCACGCGGCGCCGGTGTCGCGCCGCACCCAGGTGCGCAGGAGCAACCGCGTGTGGTCGCTGTCGTCCTGGAACTCCGTACGGCCGTGCAGCAGCGAGAGGTTGTCGAACAGCGCCAGCTCGCCCTCCTTCAGCTTGCCGGTCACGATGCCGGGGCTCGCGCCGATGGCGGAGTCGAATGCGTCGAGGGACGCGCGCTGCGCGTCCGTGAGCGCGGGCACCTCCGGATGGTCGTGACCCTGGTCGATGTAGCTGCGCAGGTAGGTGACGGCCGGTCGGTTCCGCTGGGTGAACAGCACGGGCTTGGTCACCGTGCGGGCGCCGCCCTCCTGCTGGTCGCCCCGGCGGTCGAAGTGGAAGGGCTCGCGCAGCGTCCGCAGGACGTCCGGCGACAGGGTCTTCTCCAGGTCGCGGATGTGGAGGCAGGCGAGCGCGCCGCCGTCCGCGGACTGCCGTACGCAGAAGAGGGTGAAGATGTCCGGGGCCGGCAGCGCGGCCTCGGCCCCGTCGGTGTGCAGATCGCCGCCGAACCGGGTGTCGGAGTAACGGACGCGCCCGCGCTGGCTGATGCTCGCGCCCCGGTCCCGCACCTCACGGATGAGGGTGCCTTCGCGGTTCTGCGGGAGCGGAGTGCCGAGCAGCCGGGTGGCGCGCAGCACCGCGCGCTCTCCGTGTTCCTGGTCCGCGGGCAGGCCCGTGAGGACGAGCACTCCGGTGCCGGCGTCCACGTACCCGAGCACCAGCTCTTCCAGCTGCGCCCTGGCCGCGTCCGCGTCGGCGGTGGACTCGTCGGGCGCGGTGAGGTACTCCTTCAGCCGGCCGGTGACCGCCACGCGCACCGCGTCGAACCCGTCGTCCGCTCGGCCATCGGCCGCCTCGGGCCGCGCTTCTCCACGCATCCAAGAACTCACGTATTCAGTCCCCCAAATGAGAATGTCAGATTTCGCCCCGCAGCCCCTTCGCCAATGCGGGGGCCGGGATCCGCAGCAATGCGGTGTCGACTGCACGGATCGCTTGATGCGGCTCGAAATCTCGCGCAGGCCGTTGGACGGCGACTCAATGTCGCCGCCTCACAGAATCATTGGCGCGAAGCGAATGTCAATAGAGAATTCACATGCCGGAAGGCTGCGATCCATTCATGCGGTTCACGATGGCCGCCCGTCGAACGGGCAGCCGTGACCTGCGTGTTCACCGTCGCACAACGCGGACCCGCAGACCCCGTACCCCCTGGCCAGACTCCTGGACCACGGCACGGACCTTGCGAGAAGACAGCCCGGAAAATACAGCTCCGCCCACCATGGAAGACGGGTTCGGAAAATGTGGATCCATCGAGCGGTTCAATGGAAATAGGGCCTCCAGAAAGTACCGTGCACGCATTTTCATGGGACGCCGACCCCTCGTAAGACGAACGGGAAGGACGCCTCCTCGGAGGCGCGCGGAACAGTGTCCGGCGACCCCTTCACCCACACAGTTGCCTGACGGGGCCGTGAGGGTTACGCGCGGCTCCGAAAAGTTGATGTGACCTGGGTCACCGGCACCGGCTCGTCACGCGAGTGCGCACGGCACACCGCTCGGCGGAGGTTCTGGACAGGCGCCGCAGCAAGGCGGTGACCGCCGCGCTCAACAGGCAGACGGCGAAGTGCAGGACGTAGAAGAGGGGGATCCCGAACAGCCAGGGACGGTCGGGCGGCAGAGCGAGCGTCACCGCGGCGGCGGCCACCGGCAGGAGCAGCAGGGCACACCGGGCCGCGAGCCGCGATGACCGCCGCCCGCTCCCGGCGGACCCGTCTCCCGCAGCCTCCAGTGCCACAACCGCACCCTCCATGTCGTCGACGAGTCCGGCACGACGGCCCGAGGCGGACGGAACGTGGCCGGCGAAGAAGGCGGGAGTACGCGAAGAGGCGGTCCGGCACAGTGCGGCGCGTGGGCGCGGACTCCCGCCGAGCGCGGCGGCGGGGGCGATCCTGCGCTCCGGCCGACGGCTACGGGGGTTGGTTGCGCGCCTCGGCCGGAGGGTTTACGCCGACGCCGGTTCGGGCGGGTGGCGTGGGTCACATCAGCCCCGCCGAGCCCGATATTTCATCAGGTAGCACGCATGTCCAGGGATCGGTGATCTTGCGGTGCGGGACGTGACAGTGATCCTTGACCCTCCTTGGAGCGACACCTAAAGTACCGCTCAGCAGAATTTGTTTTCCGGAATGTGGAATTAACAAGCGAGGGGCGCTTCAGGCGGAGCGGCTTCGGGCGCAGGTCCCGGGTGCAGGCTCCGGGCCCATCACGCGGCGCACGGCCCGGACGGACCGTCCCGGGCGCACGGCCCACCGGCCGGCGCGGCCCGCTGCGACTCCCCGCCCTGAACCGAGGGGGCACCATCAGACACGCGATCGCCGCGGGATTCATCCTCGTCGTCGGATGCGCCCTTCTGGCCGGGGCCCGCCGCCCGCCGTCCGACGAACTGCCGCACCCCGCCCACTGGGCACTGGGCGGCCGTGGCCTCGGCACCGCGTCCACCTGCCTGCTGTTGGGCGGCACCATCTACACGTCGTACACCTACATCGCCGTGCCCGGCCTCATGTTCGGCACCGGCGGGCTGGCACTGTACGCCCTCGTCTACACCATGCTGCTCTCGCCCCTGATCATGATCCTGCTGCCCCGACTGCGCGAGGTCGGCGCGAAGCACGGCCTGATCACCGCCGCTGATTTCGTGCGCCTCCGGCACGGCTCCCACCCCCTGGCCCTCGCGACGGCCCTGACCTGCATCCTGGCGACGATGCCCTACCTGGGGCTCCAGGTCGTGGGCATGACCGCCATGCTGCGGGCCGTCGGCCTGGCCCCCGACTCGATCGGGGGCTGCGCCGTCCTCGTCCTGCTGTTCCTGTCCTTCGCCCTGGTGACCCAGCCCGGGGGGCTGCGCGCCTGCGCGCGGATCTCGCTGGTCAAGGCCGTTCTCATGGGCGCCGCCGTCGTCGTGCTGCTCGCGCTCGTCCTCGCCCGGCTCGGTCCACCGGGGCAGATCTTCCAGCTCGCGGGCGGGCGCAGCGCGGCGATGGGCGAGTCCTTCGGCGTACCGCCCCAGAACTTCACCGCGTACGCCACCCTCGCTCTCGGATCCGCGCTCGCCCAGCTCATGTACCCCCAGGTCCTCCTGGTCGCCATGGCCAGCAAGTCGAAGGACACCCTCCGGGCCGCCACCACTTTCCTGCCCGCGTGGAGCATGACGCTCGGCGTCTGGGCCTTCTTCGGGGTCGCCGCGTTCGCCGCGGGGATACGGACGGCGGCCGGGCACGGCGAACTGGCCGTGCCCGCCCTCATTCGCGAACTCGCCCCGGACTGGCTGGCCGGGCTGCTCTTCGGCGCGCTCGCCGTGGCCGGGTTGCTGCCCGCCGTGGTCATGGTGATGAGCATGGCGATGCTGTTCGTGCGCAACATCTATGTCGAGTACCTCAACCCCACCGCCACCCCCAAGCACGAGGTGCGCGCCGCCCTCGGGCCCGCTCTCGCGATCATGGCGGGGGCCATCGCCTTCGCGTTGCTCATGAAGCCGCAGGACGCCATCAACCTCCATCTGCTCGGCGGCGTCTGGATCCTGCAGCTCCTGCCCGCCGTCGCGGTGTCGCTGTTCACCCGCTGGTTCCACCGCCGTGCGCTGTTCCTCGGCTGGGCGGCGGGCATGGTCTCCGGCACCGGCCTGCTGGGGCTGCGGGGCTTCTCCACCGTGGTCGACATCGGCGTCGGAGCGGTGCACGCGCCGGTGTACGTCGCCGTGATCGCCCTCGCGCTCAACCTCGCCGTCTCCGCCGTGCTCACGCCTCTCCTCGACGCACTCAACGTGCCGCGGGGCGCGGACGGCACAGCCGACGGGGCAGCGTTTGAACGCCGCGGCTCCAAATACGCCTTCGTCGTCGAATGAGTGAGGAACCGACTCCGTGAAACCGCTCCTGCCGCGACATAGCCACCCCCGCCCTTCCCTCGCGGCCGCCGACCAGCGGCCCCGGGACCTCGTGGTCCCGCCGCTCGCCCCTCCGGAGGTGCTCGACGAGGGCGCCACCCTCGACCTGCGCGACGCCGACCGCGACGTGGCGATCGCCCACATCTTCGACCAGCACTACACCCGGCTGCTGCGCCTCGCGGTGCTGCTCGGCGCCGAACAGGACGCCGAGGACCTGGTCTCGGAGGCGTTCTACCAGCTGCACCGCCGATGGGAGAAGCTGAAGACACCCGAGGCCGCCGCCGGCTACCTCCGCTCCATCGTCTGCAACCTGGCCCGGATGCGGATACGCCGCATCAAGGTCATCCGCCGGCACACCTACCAGGTACCGGACGAACTGGCCCGTTCCGCCGAGCAACAGGTACTGCTCAACCACGATCAGCGCGAACTCGTCGCGGCATTACGTACGCTGTCGTCGCGACAGCGACAGGTCTTAGTGCTGAAGTTCTGGATGGACCTCAAGGAGACCGAGATCGCCGAGACGATGAAGATCTCCGTCGGAGCAGTGAAGTCGCACACGGCCAGGGGCATGACCAAGCTGACGAGTCTCGTGAAGGGTGCGGACCGATGATCACCGATACGGAAGATCTGCTGCGCAGCACACTGAGCGACCTCGCGGCATCGGTGCCGGGCGGCTCGGCGACGTCGTACCGCCAGGAACAGGCCCGCTGGCGCCGCCGGGAGTACCGGCGCCGGTGCGTCGTCGCGGTTCTGGTGCTCCTCATCGTGGCCGTGGTCTGTGCGATCGGCCTGATGACCCTCTCCAACGCGTCGCCCGACACTCATGTGATCTTCAACAACGCCGCAGAGGCCTCGGCGGCCGGCCCCGGAGGCTGACCGCCCGGCTCGGCCCGCGGCGCGCACTGACGACGTTCTGGCCGCAGCCTATTGAGGTCAGACGCCCTCTCGCACCGGCTCGAGAATGGCGACGCACTCCACGTGGTGGGTCATCCGGAACAGGCCTAGCGTCGATGCAGTGGACCGTTACGTGTTGAGTGCGGGGATGATGTGCTGGCCGTACGCGTCGATGGTCGCTTCCCGGGCGTCGTGCATGTCGTAGACGGCGAACTGGTCGACGCCGAGGGCCCGCAGGGCCTCGAGCTTCTCGATGTGGGCCTCCGCCGGGCCCAGCAGGCAGAAGCGGTCGACAATCTCGTCCGGGACGAAATCGGTGGACGGGTTCCCCGCCCGGCCGTGGTGGCTGTAGTCGTAGCCCTGGCGGGTCTTGACGTACTCGGTGAGCTCGTCGGGGACCATCGAGGAGTGCTCGCCGTAGCGGGTGACCAGGTCAGCGACGTGGTTGCCGACCATGCCGCCGAACCAGCGGCACTGGTCGCGGGCGTGCGCGAGGTCCTCGCTCACGTACGCCGGGGCCGCCACGCAGATGGTGATCGACGCGGGATCGCGGCCGGCCTCCACAGCAGCCTGACGGACCGCCTTGACCATCCACTCCGTGAGGTAGACGTCCGCGAGCTGGAGGATGAAACCGTCCGCCTTCTGCCCGGCCAGGGCCAGAGCCTTCGGCCCGTACGCCGCCATCCAGATCGGGAGCTTCCCGCCCTTGATCCAGGGAATCCGAATGGCCTTGCCGTCGACCTCGGCTTCACGGCCCTCGGCGAGGTCCCGGATGACGTCGATGGCCTCGCCGAGCCGGGCCAAGGTGTTGGGCTTGCGCCCGGCGACGCGCATCGCGGAGTCGCCGCGTCCGATCCCGCAGACGGTGCGGTTGCCGTACATGTCGTTGAGGGTGGCGAAGGTGGAGGCGGTCACCTCCCAGGTGCGGGTGCCCGGGTTGGTGACCATCGGGCCGACGTGCAGCTTCTGGGTGTTGGCGAGGATCTGGCTGTAGATGACGAACGGCTCCTGCCACAGGACCGCCGAGTCGAAGGTCCAGCCGTAGCGGAAGCCGTTGCGTTCGGCACGCTTCATGAGGCTGACGACCTGGGAGGCGGGCGGGTCGGTCTGCAGGACGAGGCCGAAGTCCATGGGCGGCTGCTCCTTGCTGGGTAGTACGGGCGCCGGGGCGTGCGGGCCCCTGGACACCCTCTAGAGGTACTGGCAGGTGGAGCGGTGGACGAAGGCCCCGTGGCCGGCCCGGCCGGTGAACTCGCGCCGGTCGATGACGAGTTCGCCGCGCGAGAGGACGGTGTCGACGCGTCCGGTGATCTGCTTGCCCTCGTACGCCGAGTAGTCCACGTTCATGTGGTGGGTCTCGGCGGAGATGACCTGCTCGGCGTGCGGATCGTAGAGGACGATGTCGGCGTCGGAGCCCGGCGCGATGGTGCCCTTCTGCGGGTAGAGGCCGAACATCCGGGCCGGGGTCGCGCAGGCGATCTCGATCCAGCGGCGGCGGCTGATGTGCCCGTCCAGGACCGCCTGGTGCAGGAGGTCCATGCGGTTCTCCACCCCCGGCAGCCCGTTCGGGATCTTCGAGAAGTCGCCGCGGCCCAGCTCCTTCTGGCCGCGGAAGCAGAAGGGGCAGTGGTCGGTGGAGACCACCTGGAGGTCATTCGTCCGCAGGCCGCGCCAGAGCGCCGCCTGGTGCTCGCGCGGCCGCAACGGGGTGGAGCAGACGTACTTGGCGCCCTGGAAGTCGGGCTCGGCGAGGTTGTCGGTGGACAGGAACAGGTACTGCGGACAGGTCTCCCCGAAGACCGGCAGCCCCTTGTCCCGGGCCGCGGCCAGCTCGGCCACCGCCTCCTGCGCCGACACGTGGACCACGTACAGGGGCGCCCCTGCGACCCGGGCGAGCTGGATCGCCCGGTGGGTGGCCTCGGCCTCCAGCAGCACCTTGCGGACCTCGCCGTGGTGGCGCGGGTCGGTCTCCCCGCGGGCCAGGGCCTGCTCGATGAGCACGTCGATCGCGATGCCGTTCTCGGCGTGCATCATGATCAGCCCGCCGTTGCCGGAGGCCCGCTGCATGGCGCGCAGGATCTGGCCGTCGTCCGAGTAGAAGACGCCCGGATACGCCATGAACAGCTTAAACGAGCTCACCCCTTCCTCGACGAGTGCGTCCATCTCCTTGAGGGTGTGCTCGTTGACGTCCGACACGATCATGTGGAAGGCGTAGTCGATCGCACATCTGCCGTCGGCCTTCGCGTACCAGGCGTCCAGGCCCGCCCGCAGTGACCCGCCCATCGACTGCACCGCGAAATCGATGATCGTGGTCGTCCCGCCCCAGGCCGCGGCCCTCGTCCCGGTCTCGAAGGTGTCCGAGGCGGAGGTGCCGCCGAAGGGGAGTTCCATGTGGGTGTGCGCGTCGACCCCGCCCGGGATGACGTACTTCCCGGTCGCGTCGATCGTACGGTCGGCCGTCCAGGCCCCGGCGGCCGCCGAACCGTGCGCGGCGAGGGCCGCCACGCGGCCGTCCTCGATGAGGACGTCCGCGTGCACTTCGTCGGCGGCGGTGACGACGAGGCCGCCGCGGATCAGGGTGCGGATGTTCATGTGATCCCCCTACTCGATGCTGCGCAACGCCTGTTCGAGGATCTCGGCGCCCTCTTCCGCCTCCGCGACGGTGAGGGAGAGCGGCGGCGCGATGCGCAGCACGCTGGTGTTGTACCCGCCGCCCTTGCCGAGGAGCAGGCCGCCTTCGCGGGCCGCCTCCAGGACGGCGGAGGCCGCGTCCGGGTCGGCCTCGTCCGTGCCCGGCTTCGTCAGTTCCAGGCCGGCCATCAGGCCCCGGCCGCGGACCTCCCGTACGGCGGGCACGGTGGCGGCGATCGCGCGCAGCCGCTCCAGGAGCAGACCGCCGACGCGGCGGGCGTTGCCCTGGAGGTCGTGCTCCAGCAGGTACGCGAGGTTGGCGACACCGGCCGCCATGGTGACCGGGGAACCGCCGAAGGTGGAGATGGAGTTGGCGTCCAGGCAGTTCATCACCTCGGCTCGGGCGACGACGCCGCCGATGGACATGCCGTTGCCGATGCCCTTGGCGAAGGTGAGGATGTCCGGCGGGCCGTTCTGGGCGTGCGCCTGCCAGCCCCAGAAGTGCTCGCCGGTACGGCCCCAGCCGGTCTGCACCTCGTCGCTGATCCACAGGATGCCGTGGCGGTCCAGGACCTCGCGGAAGGCCCCGTACAGGCCGTCGGGCGGGGAGGTGAACCCGCCGACGCCCTGGATGGGTTCGGCGATGAGGGCGGCCACTCCCCCGCGGGCCTGGCCGAGGACGTCCTCCAGGTCCGCGACGGCGGCGGCGGTGAAGGCGGCGTCGTCCAGCTGCGCGAAGGGGCCGCGGCCGCGGACCGCGCCGTGCACGTAGTACGTCTGGAGCGGCGAGAGGCTGGTCGGGGACCAGCCCCGGTTGCCGGTGATCGAGACGGTGGAGAAGGACCGGCCGTGGTAACTGTTGCGCATCGCGAGGATCTGGTTGGAGCGGCGGTACGTCGTCGCGAGCAGCAGGGCGGTGTCGTTGGCCTCGGTGCCGGAGGTGGTGAAGAAGACCCGGGCGTCGGGGATGCCGGACAGCGCGGCGACCCGCTCGGCCAGTTCGATCATCGGCCGGTTGAGGTACAGGGTGGAGGAGTGGATGATCCGCCCGGCCTGCTCGGAGACGGCCTTGGTGACCTCGGGCAGGGCGTGGGCGGTCATCGTGGTGAGGATGCCGCCGAAGAAGTCGAGGTAGCGGTTGCCGTCCGCGTCCCAGACGTGGCGGCCCTCGCCGTGGGTGAGTTCGATGGGGTGCTCGTAGTAGAGCGCGAGCCAGTCCGGCATGACGGTGCGGTGGCGGCTGTGCAGCGGGGTCGGGTTGGTCACGGCTGTACGAGCCCTCCGTAGGCGTCGGGGCGGCGGTCGCGGTAGAAGGCCCACTGGTCGCGGACCTCCTTGATCAGGTCGAAGTCGAGGTCGCGGATGAGGAGTTCCTCCTCCTTGTCGCTGGCCACCTCCCCGACGAACTGGCCCCGCGGGTCCACGAAGTAGCTGGTGCCGTAGAAGTCGTTGTCGCCGTACTCCTCCTGGCCGATGCGGTTGATGGCGGCGATGAAGTACTCGTTGGCGACGGCCGCGGCGGGCTGTTCCAGCTGCCAGAGGTGGCCGGACAGACCGCGGTGGGTGGCGGAGGGGTTGTAGACGAGCTGGGCTCCGGCCAGGCCCAGTTGGCGCCAGCCCTCGGGGAAGTGGCGGTCGTAGCAGATGTAGACGCCGATCCGGCCGACGGCGGTGTCGAAGACGGGCCAGCCGAGGTTCCCCGGGCGGAAGTAGTACTTCTCCCAGAAGCCCTTGACCTGGGGGATGTGGTGCTTGCGGTACTTGCCGAGGTAGCTGCCGTCGGCGTCGATCACGGCGGCGGTGTTGTAGTAGAAGCCCTCGGACTCCCGCTCGAAGACCGGTACGACGATCACCATGCCGGTCTCGCGGGCGAGGTCCTGCATGCGGCGGACGGTCGGGCCGTCGGGGACGGCCTCGGCCCAGCGGTAGTGCTCGGGTTCCTGGACCTGGCAGAAATAGGGGGAGTTGAACACCTCCTGGAATCCGATGATCTGCGCTCCCTGGGCGGCGGCCCGGCGGGCGTGCTCCTCATGTTTGGCGATCATCGATTCGGTGTCGCCGGTCCAGGTGGCCTGGACCAGCGCGGCGCGGACGACTTGGGCCATGAGCTGCTCCTCGCGACGGGAACGCCGGTTCTACGCACGTAGACGGTGTGCGTAGGGAGTAGAACGTAGGCCTCGTCACAGCGTGGGGCAAGACCGCCGTGCGCTGTTGGAGTAGTCGATCACGTTACGTCGCCCCGCGGTCGATTGCGGTCAGGAGACGGGCGGGTTAGGGGGTGCTTGTCCGATCTCCGTGGGAGAAGGAGCAGGTTCTGATGCGTGCGAGTGTGCGACTGTGCGTGCGTGCCGGGGCCGGCGAGGAGATCCGACCAGCACCCCCTACGCCGCGGCGATGCCCGCCACGCGCAGGGCGTGGACCAGGTCGCGGTGCCGGTTCCCGGGCAGGGCACCGGCTGCCTGGAGCAGGCGCGGGGCGAACCACTGGGGGTCGCGCCGGGCCAGGCCGGCCCCCTCCTCGGCGGTGCGGATCCGGACGAAGGCGCCGAGCAGGGCGTCGGCCTCCCGGGTCCGGCCGGCCCCGGCGAGGGCGAGCGCCGCGTCCGCGACCTCGGCGAGGGGACGGGCCACGCCCTGGCGCAGCAGGGCGTCGCAGTCGGCCTCCCGGCCCGCGTCGCCGAGGGCGGCGGCCGCCGCCGCGAGCTGCTCGGGCGGGAGCGAGGCCGCCTCCCACAGCAGGGTGGCCCAGTCGGCCGCGAGCCCGGCGCGGGCCAGCTCCGAGGCGAGCCCGGGCAACCGCTCGGCGGGCCAGGCCGCGGCCTCGCACAGCAGCGCGTGCGCCTCACCGCTGCGGCCCTGCGCGCGCAGCGCGAGCAGTTCGGCGGCGACGGCCCGCGGGTTCCCGCCCGTGGCCCCTGCCGTGGCCCCTGCCGTGGCCCCTGCGGGGTGCTCAGGGTGGAGCGGGGCCTCGGCACCTCCGGGCCACCCGTTCCCTGCGCGGTGCTCGGCGTGCAGCGGGGCCTCGGCGCTCCCGGGCCACCCCGTCCCGGTCCCGGTCCCCGTCCCGAACAAGGAACCGGGGGTCCCGTCGGCCCGGCCGGCGCCCGTATCGTCACCGGACGCCCGCTCTCCGGGGCGGCGGGCGTTGGTCTCGCCGGCGGACGGCTGGGCTGCGGGGCGTCGGGTGCCGTGCCCGCCGTCCGACGGCTGGGCCTCTCGGCGGCCGAAGCGGGCGCCGCGCGGGGCGGGCAGACCGGGCATCGTGGCGGCATCCGGCGTGCCGTCGCCGGCCGGGTGGCCGGGCGGCGGGGTGAAGGCCGGGGCGTCGGGGGCCGCCGAGCCCGCGTACCGGGCGCCCCCGGAGCGCCTCGACGCACCCCGCAGCCACCGCCCTTCGGCCCGCCCGACCGACGCTTCGGCCTCCGCCCGCTGCCGGGGGACGCCGGGCAGCGCCTCCGCGACCTCGGTCCGGACCTCGCTCTGGATCTCTGTCTGGATCTCTGTCTGGACCTGTGCCTCGACCTCGGTCTGGACCTCGGTCTGGACCTCGGTCCGGGCGGGCCACGGCGCGACGGGGCCGGCGCGCAGGGCCGTCAGGCGGGCCGCCAGGTCCTCGTGGCGGCCCGCGGCGCGCGCCACGTCGTCCTGGACCCACGAGAGCTCCCGGGCCAGGGCGTCCGTCTCCGCCCGGTCGGCGGCCCCGCCGAGCCGCGCCGTCAGACTCCGCAGGGCGGCCTCCGACTCGGCCCGCTGCGCAGCCGACGCCGCGAGCAGGGTCCGCAACTCCTCCTCGCCGCCCGGCAACCGGTCCCACGCCGCGACGGCCGCCGCCCGCAGGCGCGCCGCGTATACGGTCTCCCGCGCCGCGAACTCCGCGCCGCGCGCCCCGGCCAGGTCCCGCAGCAGCGATTCCACCACGTCCCACGGGGGCATCGCGGCCCCGTCGAGACAGGCCCGCAGGCCCTGCGGATCCCGGCGCAGGAACTCCCCGTACCAGCCTGCCCCGGGATCCAGCCTTTGAGTCAATCCCCGCAAGTAACCGGAGAGTTGACTGATCGCCAGTGAAGTCGCGGTCTCCATGACCGCATTGGACCCCACCCGTGTTACGGGCGGGCTACGGGAGTCTCAAAGCTTGACGGCGATCGCGGTGTGCGGCCGCTTGCCCCGCCGCACGAGAGCGGCGGGCACGTCCACCGCCCAGAACTGCCAGGTGTACTTGCGCGACATCAGCTTGCGCACGCGCCGCAGCCCCGCCTCGTCGAGCAGCCGGGCCTCGCCCTCCCGCACCGGCACCCCGTCCTCGACCCTCCCGCGCACGTCGCACGCGGTGACGGTGACCCGTCCGTCGTTGCGGATGCGCTTGACCTTCCAGGCATCGCTGCGCGTCCACACGTACAGCTCGCCCCCGTCCGCCACCGCCCACACCGGCGTCGCCACGGGCGTGCCGTCCTTGCGGAAGGTGGTGAGACTGACGTACCGCGCCCTGCCCAGCTCTTCGACGTCCATGGGTCGACCCTAAGGGCTGTCAGGTGGGACCGGTTCGGCCGGACCTCAGACGGGAACGGCGGCGCAGCGCCTCAGCAGGTCGTCCAGCGAGAGCCCGAGCGCCTCGGCGAGGGCGGCGACCGTGAAGAAAGCGGGGGTGGGCGCGCGACCCGTCTCGATCTTGCGGAGGGTCTCGGCGGAGAGCCCGGCGCCAGCCGCGATCTCGACCATGCTCCGGCCGCCGCGGGCCTCGCGCAACAGGGCGCCCAGCCGCTCGCCGCGCTCGCGCTCTTCGGGGGTGAGGGGGGTACGGACCATGCGCTCATCCTACCCCGCATGCCAATAACTATCCCGTTATTATTATACCGGTATAGTTATTGGCATGGTGAAACTGAAGACGGACCGAGAGATCGATGAGATGCGCGCCGCCGGCCGGGTGGTCGCGCACGCCCTGGCGGCCGTACGGGAGGCCGCGCGCGTCGGGGTGTCCCTGCTGGACCTGGACCGGGTGGCCCGCGCGGTGCTCCGCGAAGCCGGCGCGACCTCGCCCTTCCTGGGCTACCGGCCGCGGTTCGCGCCGGTGCCCTTCCCCGCCGTGGTGTGCGTCTCGGTGAACGACGCGATCGTGCACGGCATCCCCGACGGGTACCGGCTGCGCGACGGAGACCTGGTCAGCGTCGACTGCGGGGCGAAGCTCGGCGGCTGGGCCGGGGACGCCGCCGTCAGCTTCACCGTCGGCCGGGCCCGCCCCGCCGACCTGCGGCTGATCGAGGCCTCGGAGGCGGCCCTCGCGGCCGGGATCGCCGCCGCCGTGCCCGGCAACAGGATCGGCGACATCGCCCACGCCGTCGGCACGGTCTGCCGCGCCGCCGGGTACGGCGTCCCGGACGGCTTCGGCGGTCACGGCATCGGCCGCAGCATGCACGAGGACCCGGGCGTGCCCAACGAGGGCCCGCCGGGACGCGGCATGAAGCTGCGCCCCGGCATGGTCCTCGCGATCGAGCCCATGCTGATCGCCGGCGGTACGGACGACTACCGGTGCGACGGCGACGGCTGGACCCTGCGCACCGTCGACGGCAGCCGCGCCGCGCACGCGGAACACACGGTCGCGATCACCCCCGAGGGCCCGAGGATCCTGACCGCCCTGTAGGAGCCCTCGTACAAGCCCTACGGGGTAGCGTGCGGGCGGACGACCATGGCCGAGCCGCCGCCGCGGCGGGTGGTTTCGGCCGCCGCCAGCCAGCGGCCGTCCGGCAGGCGCTGGACGCCGGTGGCGGCGCCGATCTCCGGGTTCTGGCGGAAGCCCTGCCCGAGTGCCTCGAGCGAGGCGCGGACCGGGCTGTTCCACAGGCCCGGCTCCAGCTCGGTCGTGGCCTGGTTGCGCTGGCTGGCCCGTGGCGCGGCGATCGCGTCGACCAGTGGCAGACCCCGGTCCAGGTGGCCGGTCAGGGTCTGCAGGACGGTGGTGATGATGGTGGCGCCGCCCGGGGAGCCCACCGCGAGCACCGGCCGGCCGTGCTCCAGCACGATCGTCGGGGACATGGAGGAGCGCGGCCGCTTGCCGGGACCGGGCAGGTTCGGATCCGGGACTCCGGGCGCGGCCGGGGCGAAGGAGAAGTCGGTGAGCTCGTTGTTGAGGAGGAAGCCCCGGCCCGGGACGGTGATCGCGCTGCCGCCGGTGGACTCGATGGTCAGGGTGTAGGAGACCACGTTGCCCCAGCGGTCGGCGACCGTCAGGTGGGTGGTGTTCTCCCCCTCGTACGTGGTCGGGGCGGCCTGCCCGGTGGTGGCGCAGGGCGCCGGGCTGCGCGGGTCACCCGGGGCGAGCGGACTGGTCAGCGTCCGGTCCGGCTTGATCAGGCAGGCGCGCGAGTCGGCGAACCGCTGCGAGAGCAGCTCGCGCGTCGGCACGTCCACCGCCGCCGGGTCGCCCACCCAGCGGCCCCGGTCGGCGAAGGAGATCCGGGAGGCCTCGATGAAGTGGTGCAGGTACTGCGCCTCGGACAGCTGCGAGAGGTCGGTCCGCTCCAGGATGTTCAGGGCCTCGCCGACGGTGGTGCCGCCCGAGGAGGAGGGCGCCATGCTGTAGACGTCCAGGCCGCGGTAGTTCACCCGGGTCGGGTCCTGCCGTTTGGTCGCGTACGCGCGCAGGTCACCGGTGGTCAGGTCGCCGGGGCGGACCCTGCGGGTGGCCGCCGGGTCCACCGGGGGTGTGCGGACGGTCCGGACGATGTCCTCGGCGATGGGGCCCCGGTAGAGCGCGCCGGTCCCCTTGCGGCCGAGTTCGGCGTAGGTGGCGGCCAGGTCGGGGTTCTTGAAGGTGGAGCCGACCACCGGCAGGGCGCCGCCGGGCAGGAAGAGCTTCGAGGTGTCCGGGAAGTCCTTGAAGCGGGCCTCGTTGGCCTCGGTCTGGGCCCGGAAGGTGCTGTCCACCGTGAAGCCGTCGCGGGCCAGTTTCTCGGCGGGCTTGAGCAGGTGGCGCAGCGGCCGGCTGCCCCAGGCGTCGAGGGCGGAGGTCCAGGTGGCCGGCGTGCCGGGAACACCCACGCCGAGGCCGCTGGTCTGGCCCTCGGCGAAGGGGATGGGCAGGCCGTTCTCCTGGAACAGCGCGTCGGTTGCCGTGGCGGGGGCGGTCTCGCGCCCGTCGATGGTGTGCACGCGGCGGGAGCGGGCGTCGTAGTAGACGAAGTACCCGCCGCCGCCGATGCCCGCCGAGTAGGGCTCGGTGACCCCGAGCGCGGCGGCGGTGGCGATCGCCGCGTCCACGGCGTTGCCGCCGGAGCGCAGGACGGCGATGCCCGCGGCGGAGGCGTCGGCGTCGACACTGGCGACGGCCCCGCCGTAACCGGCGGCCACGGGCACCTTGGGCGGGGTCGCCGTTCCCGACGGCGGGGCGGTCGCGCCGGTGGACACGAGGGCTCCGGCGAGGGCGACGAGCGCTAACTGACGTGCGGTGGGACCACGCATCCGGTTCCTCCAGTCGACTGCCTGTCAGACCTGAGCGGTCTCGGGGAAGTGAGGTGCGTTCCCGCGGCGCGGGGGCGTGCCTCACTTCCCCGAGACCGCTCAGGAGCGGAGCCTAACTTCATGCGACCCCCCGCGTCAGGAAGGCCGGGTGAGGGCTACCATCCGCCGCATGAACGACGACGTGCGCAACATCGTGCTCGGAGTGATAGCCACCGCGCTCAGCGGAGGCTTCGGCTGGTTCGCCCGGACCTACCTGTGGCGCCGCGCCCTGCGCCGCAAGCAGGCCTTCTTCGGGCTGCCGACCGGTTCCGACTGCTTGTTCGTGGTCAACCGCCAGATGGGCGGCACGGATTCGTCGCTGCACCGCAACGACGCCTTCGCCCTGCTGGAGATCTCCTCCCTGATCAAGGACTGCGGGGCGACCGTGCAGATCGTCACCCACGACGGGTCCCGCCAGGGTTTCGGGGAGCGGGCCGAGTTCTGCGTGGGCGGCCCCGTCTCCAACACCCGTACGGCGGCGCACCTGATGTCCATGCTCCCGGGGGTGCGGGTCGACCTCACCAGTCCGCGTGGTCCCGAGCGGGGCTCGATCAGGGTCGGCGAGGAGGCGTACTACTGGGAGAAGGGCATGGTCGAGTACGTGCTGCTGGCCCGGCTGACGGCGGGGCCGGTGACCCGCCCGGTGTTCCTGCTGTCCGGCCAGACCGCCAACAGCAACCAGGCGGCGGCCCGTTATCTGGCCCGGCACCACGTGGAGC
The DNA here is from genome assembly GCF_055564955.1 of Streptomyces sp. NPDC028910. Lineage (NCBI taxonomy): Bacteria > Bacillati > Actinomycetota > Actinomycetes > Kitasatosporales > Streptomycetaceae > Streptomyces > Streptomyces sp. NPDC028910. Next base: position 429,126 of record NZ_JBVHVF010000002.1, read on the forward strand.
TGGCCCGCAAGTACGGCGCGAACTCCTTCTGCCTCGTGCTGAAGGTGGTCAACTCCGACGCCTACGGCCCGGACGTGACCGAGCTGGTGGCGGACGTCACCGCGGCGGCCCGGACACCCGTAGCGGCAGCCGCGTGATCCCGTTGATGAAGTTCGACACCAACCGGCGGGGCGGACCGGCGAGTTCGGGCGGGGGCATGGCCGCGCACCACTCCTCGTAGAAGGTGCGCAGCTGGAGGCGGGCGAAGTGGGCGCCGAGGCAGACGTGCGGTCCGTCCCCGAAGGAGACGTGCGGGTTGGGCGTGCGGCCGAGGTCGAGGCGGCCGGGGTCGGTGAAGACGCGCTCGTCGTGGTTGGCGGAGGCGTGGAAGACCACCACCTTGTCCCCGGCCCGGACCGGCCGCCCGGCCAGTTCGGTGTCGACGGCGGCGGTGCGGCGGAAGCTGAGCACCGGCGGGTGGACGCGCAGCAGTTCTTCGGCGGCCCGGTCCACCGGAACGCGGCCGTCGGCGAGCCGGCGGTAGGCGTCCGGGTCCCCGGCGAGGGCGAGCAGGCCACCGGGGGCCGCGCTGCGCACGGTGTCGTTGCCCGCGACGGTGAGCAGGAAGAAGAACATCTCCAGTTCGGCCGGGTCGAGCCCGGCCCCGGCGAGGGCGGTCATCACGTCGTCGCCGGGGTGCGCGCGCTTGTGGGCGGCCAGTTCGCGGGCGTACGCGAACATCTCGCCGAGCAGCGCCGGGGAGCGCGGGTTCAGCGGCTTGCCGTCCGGGCCGAGCAGGGGTACCGGCGCGTCCTCGGGGTCCTGGTAGCCGATGATCCGTACGGTCCACTCCAGCAGCAGGGCCCGGTCGGCGGCCGGGACGCCCAGCAGGTCGGTGAGGTTCAGCAGCGCGTATTCGTCGGTGACGGTGCGCACGAGGTCGGCGGCTCCGTCCTCGGCGCCTTCCCGGGCGGCGGCGAGCAGGGCGCGGGCGCGGTCCCGTACCCGCCCGGCGAAGGCGTCGACGCGGGCGGGGGTGAAGGCGCGGGCGACGAGCCGCCGCAGCCGGCCGTGGTCGCCGGCGGCCTTGGCCGGGTCCTGGTTGAGCATGGTGCGGCGCAGGAACGGCAGGTCGGCCGGGTCGGGGTCGCGGATCTGGGTGGCGCCCAGCCAGGAGGAGTACGTCCGGTGGTCGCGCAGGACCCGGACCACGTCGGCGTGCCGGGTGACGGCCCAGAAGCCGGGGCCGGCGGGCCAGCCCTGGATCTCCGGCTCGGCCTGCCAGGCCACCGGGTGCCGCTCGCGCAGCAGCCGGTAGCGCTCGTGGGGGACGCCGGCGGCGTAGATGCGGGGGTCGAAGACGTCGGGGACGTCCGCGGCGTGGTCCATGGGGCCACCGTGACGGGTGCGCGGCCCTGCCCGCAAGGGCGCGCGGCCGGCCGCGCACGTCAGCGCACCTCAGCGCACCTCAGCGCACCTCAGCGCACGTCAGCGCACCTCAGCGCCTCGGGACGCAGTCGGCGGACGGGAGGGTGGTGTCGGTGCCCTGCAGGATGACCGGGCTGAGGACGTCCGGCACGGCGGAGACGCCGACGGTGCACACCAGCTGGCTGCGGGCCAGTTCCGACAGGTCGCCCACGGCGAACGGCACACGGACCGTCATCCCCGCGTCCGGCGCGTACGCGCTCACCGTCACCCCGTCCGCCGGCCCGGCGGGCATCCGGGGCAGCGCCGTGGTGAGCCCGGCCTCCCGGGCCGTACCGCCGGGGCCGTCCAGCAGCAGCCGCACGAGCGCTCCGGGCGCGATGGTGTAGCCGTCGACCGCGAACGGGATCGGGACGAGCCGGTCGCCCTCCTTGGAGACGAAGTAGAGGACGGCGGCTCGGCCGTTGGGGCTCTTGACGGTGGCGGCATGGCCGCTCTCGATCACCCCGGTGGTTTTGATCCCGCATCCGGCGAGCAGGAGGGCGCAGCCCGCCAGCGCCGCCGCGGCCCGGGATCTCCTCTTCCGCCCTGTCATACGCGGGCCTCCAGCGGCATGTCGAGGGTGAAGAGGGCTCCCCCGGCGGGCCCGTTGCCCGCCCGGAGGGTGCCGCCGTGCAGGCGGACGTTCTCCAGGGTGATGGCGAGTCCGAGGCCGCTGCCGGCGGAGCGGGTCCTGGCCGCGTCGGCCTTGAAGAAGCGGTCGAAGATGTGCGGCAGCACCTCGGGGGCGATGCCGGGCCCGCTGTCGGCGACGTAGATCAGCAGCCGTTCGCCGTCCTGGCCAGGTGCGGTCCGTACGGTGACGCGTACAGGGGCGCCGCCGTGCCGCAGGGCGTTGCCGACGAGGTTGGCGAGGACCACGTCGAAGCGGCGCGGGTCGAGTCGGCCGCGCACCCGGTCCGGCAGCTCGGTGACGACGCGGTCGTCGTCCCAGTGGCGTCGTTCGAGGGTCTTGCGCACGGCTTCGGCGATGTCCACGTCGTCGAGGTTGAGCTCGGCGGCCCGGGCGTCGAAACGGGAGATCTCCATCAGGTCCTCGACGAGGACGGCGAGTTTGCCGGTCTCGGAGCTGACCAGGCGCAGGGCCTTGGCGGTGTCGGCGTCGAGGCGCGCGGCGTCCTCGTCGAGGACCTCGGTGACGGCGAGCATCCCGGCGAGGGGAGTGCGCAGTTCATGGGAGACGTCGGAGGCGAAGCGGCGGGCGCGGGCCTCCGCGTCCTGCAGCTCGCGCACGGACTGCTCCAGGGCGCGGGCGGTCTCGTTGAAGGTGCGGGCGAGTCCGGCGAGTTCGTCGGCGCCCCGGACCTCGATGCGGGTGTCGAGGCGGCCGCGGCCCAGCCGCTGGGCGGCCCGGCGCATGTCGCGGACCGGTCGCAGCACGCTGCGGGCGGCCAGCAGCGCGGGGACGATGGCGATGGCCAGCCCGGGGACGGCGCCCTGCTGGGCGGCGTCGACCATGGCCTCGACGGTCTGCTTCTCGGTCGCGAGCGGCACGCTGGCGTAGAAGACCGCCCCGGTGGATTCGGTGTAGCCGTTGTGCTCGAAGAGGGCGGGGACGCCGATCGTGAGCCACGGGTTGCCGCGCTGGTCCTCGACGCGCTGAAAGGCGGCGTACTGGTTGCCCCGGACCTTGTCGCGCAGGTTGTCGGTGATCACGGTGGAGGTGGGCGTGTCGGGGTTGGTGGAGACGCGCAGGCCGCCGTACTCGCCGAAGATGATCCACGGGTGGGGTTTGCCGCGCTTGCCGAGCTCGATGACGACGCGCTGGAGCTCCTGCTGGGTCAGCGGCAGGAGGATCTCCTGCTGCTCGACCTGGTCCCGCAGGGTGTTGACGGCGGTGTCCTGGGTCTGCTTGAGGATGGCGTTGCGCGCCTGCTGGTAGGTGAGGGCGGCGGTGGTCACCGCGCTGATCGCGGCGACCAGCAGGAAGGCGGCGATCAGCCGGGTGCGCAGGCCCAGGGGTGCTATCCGTTTCACGGAGGCCTACAGGGGGCCGAAGCGGTAGCCGAAGCCGCGCACGGTCTGTATGTAGCGGGGGGCGGCGTCGGGGTCCTCGATCTTGTGGCGCAGGCGGCGCACGCAGGCGTCCACGAGCCGGGCGTCGGCGTGGTAGCTGTGGTCCCAGACGTACTCCAGGAGCTGCTGGCGGGAGAAGACCTGCTCGGGCGAGGCCGACAGGTGCAGCAGGAGCTTGATCTCGCTGGGGGCGAGGGCGACGCGCTCGCCGTTCTTGGCGACGGTGAGCCCGGCGCGGTCGATGGCGAGCTCCGCGTGGATCGCGACCTCCGGGCGTACGCCCGCTGGGTCGTTGAGCCGGCGCAGTACGGCCTTGACGCGGGCCTCGATGACCTCGGTGCGGGCGGGTTTGACGATGTAGTCGTCGGCGCCGGCCTCCAGGCCGATGACGATGTCGAAGTCGTCGCCGCGCGCGGTGAGCATGATGATCGGCACCTCGCTGCTCTCGCGGATGCGGTGGCAGACCTGCACTCCGTTCATGCCGGGCAGCATCAGGTCGAGCAGGACGAGCTCGGGGCGGAAGCTCGCCATCAGGGCGAGCCCCTCCTCCCCGGTCTCGGCGGCGCACACCTCGTGCCCGCGGCGGCGCAGGCCGAGGCCCACGCCCTCCCGGATGGATGGGTCGTCCTCGATCAGCAGTACGCGTGGCATCCGGTCAGTATCCCAAGGTGGTTCGTCGTCTCCTCCGGCCAGGGGCTGTCCGCCCTGATCCCCCGGACACCCCTAGTGCTGTGGCCGGAAAGGTTTGCCGGGTCGCGGCGTCCGGTGCGGTGCGTCGCAAGGCGGAGGACCGCGGCTCGTACTGGACGTACTTGCGCGGTCCGACAACGCCGCGAGGTGCCGTGCCGGGGGCCGTGACCCGGTGAACCTTTCCGGTCACAGCACTAGCGGCCGATCCTGCGCCGCAGGGAGCCGAGCTGGTCGGTGATCTCCGTCAAGCGCAGCGGCCCGGCGAGGAGGACGACGACGAGCAGCAGTGCGACGGTTCCCGCCCCGACCGCGGCGAAGTCACCGAAGCGTTCGGCGGCGCGGGCGGCCGCGTACCCGGCGGCGGCCGCCGGTGCGCAGGCGGCCAGCAGCCGCAGGTGGGTCCGTACGGCGCTCGCGCGGCGTTCCGTACGGGTCCCCGCGCGCGGGCCGAGCCTGCGGGCGAGGGTGTACGCGGTCACGGCGGCGCCCGCGAGGAAGGCGACGGAGGAGGCGGCGGCCATGCCGGTGACCGCCCAGCGCGGGGACAGCAGGAAGTAGGCGGCGGCCGACAGCCCGGCGTTGAGCGCGGCGATGGTGAGGTTGAGGAAGAAGGGGGTCCGGGTGTCGGAGAGGGCGTAGAAGCCGCGCGAGAGCACGTATTGCGCGGAGAAGGCGATCAGGCCGGGCGCGAACGCGATGAGCATGCCCGCCATGACCTCGATGTCGGCGGCCGCGGTGCGGCCGTACTCGAAGACGCTGCCCATCACCCAGGGGGCGAGGGCGGCGAAGAGCGCGGCGGCGGGGACGACGAGGGCGGCGCTGGAACGCAGCGCGTACGAGATGTCGCGGCGCACGGCGCCGAGGTCGCCCTCGGAGGCGGCCGCGCTCATCCGGGGCATCAGGGCGGTCACGAGGGAGACGGTGATGATGCCCTGCGGGACGATCCACAGCTGGTAGGCGTTGCTGTAGGCGGTGTAGCCGGCGCCGCCCGCGAGTCCGGCTTCGACGGCGTGCTGTCCGGTGGTGGTGGAGAGCCGGGTGACGACCCAGTAGGCGATCTGGTTGGTGAGGACGAGCATGACCGTCCAGCCGGCGTTGCGCAGCGGGCGGCCGAGGCCGCTGCCGCGCCAGTCGAAGCGGGGGCGCCAGCGGAAGCGGGCGGCGCGCAGCGAGGGGACCAGGGCGAGGGCCTGGACGAGGATGCCGGCGGTGGTGCCGAGGCCGAGCAGCCGGGTCTCGGCGGCGGTGAGGCCGCCCGCCGCGTCGTGGGAGACGAGGAGGAAGAGCCCGAAGACGCCGATGATCACTATGTTGTTGAGGACCGGGGTCCACATCATCGCGCCGAACCGGCCGCGGGCGTTCAGCACCTGGCCGAGCAGCGTGAAGAGCCCGTAGAAGAGGATCTGCGGCAGGCAGTACCGGGCCAGGGCCACGGTGGTGCTCGCCTGGGCGCCGCTGTAGTCGGTGTACGCCGAGACGATCAGCGGGGCGGCGAGCACCGCCACGGCGGTGAGCAGCACGAGCGCCGCGGTGCAGGCGGTGAGCAGCCGGTCGGTGTAGGCGGATCCGCCGTCCTCGTGCTCCTTGGCGGCCCGGACCAGCTCGGGTACGAAGACGGCGTTGAGCGCGCCGCCGATGAGCAGCATGTAGAGGATGTTCGGGACCGTGTTGGCGACGGCGTAGCCGTCGCCGAGCAGTCCGGTGCCCAGCGCCGCGACGACGACGGCGGAGCGGATGAAACCGGTGGCGCGGGAGACGATCGAACCGGCCGCCATGAGCGCACCGCTGCGCAGCACCGAGGTCTTCTCCGGTGCTGCGCCGCCGGTGTCCGCAGCGGCCGGTCTGGTGTCGGTGGTGGCCGTCACCGGCGGGCCATGTAGGCCTGGAACGCCTTGTAGAGCGCCGTGTTGGCGTATCCGTCCATCGGTATCTCCCACTCGCCCAGCGTCTCGACGACCTGTCCCCCGGTGCCGAGCTTCCAGCGCAGCAGCCCGAAGGAACGCGTCTCGGGGTCGAGGGTGGAGGGTACCCCGCGCATGTCGTATTCGTCCGCCCCGAGGCCGTGTGCGTCACACATCATGCGCCACTGCACGGCGTTGCTGGGCCGCACGTCACGCCGGTGGTCGGCGGAGGCGCCGGTCTGGTACCAGACCCGGCTCCCGGCGACGATCATCGTGTGGGCGGCCAGGACCTCACCCTGGTGGACGCCCAGGTAGAGCCGCATCCGGCCGGGCTGCTCCTCGTTCAGGACCCGGTACTGCTGCTCGTAGTACGCGAGGGAGCGGCCGAGCCGGAAGCCGTCGCGCTCCTCGGTGATCCGCAGCAGCCGGTAGAACTCGGGTAGGTCGGCGGCGGTGCCGATGACCGTCTCCACACCGGCCTTCCCGGCCTTGCGCACGTTGCGCCGCCATTCCTGGTTCAGGCCCGACCAGAGGTCGTCGAGGGAGCGGCCGGCCAGCGGTACGCGGAAGACGTGGCGGGGCTGGGCGTCGCCGTCGTCCTCGCCGCCGCACCGCTTCCAGCCGCGGGTGCGCAGCCGGTCGGCGAGGGCGGCGCCCACCGGGTCGACCTCGGTGGCGAGCACGTCGGAGATCTGCCGGCCCGGACCGGTGGCGGACTTGACGGTGGCGGCGTCCCAGCGGCGGTAGGCGGGGGTGGGTCCGATGCGGACGGCGAAGGCGCCGGAGGCCCGCAGGTGGCGCATGAGCGGGGTGAGCCAGCGGTCGACGTGCGGGTCGGACCAGTCGGCGACGGGGCCCTCGGGGAGGTACGCGAAGTATTTCCGGGTGCCGGGGAATTGGCGGTAGAGAACGAGTCCCGCGCCCTGTATTTCACCGTCCGGGTAGTGCCATCCGACCCTTTCCGATCGCCAGAGGTCCTTTACCGCGGCCCAGGAGGGGTACTGGAGGAAACTGGCCCGGCCGTGCCGGGAAAGGAATGCCTGGTATTCCGCGACGGACAGAGTGCGCACGGTGGGCTCCCGGTCCTGGTCCCGGTGCTGTTGGGCGGGGGTCACGAGCAGTGCACACATGGCTGATCGGCCTTCCTGTACGTCCGGGGCGGGACGAGGGTCGGGACAGCACAGGAGTCTCACAGCCGCCCATGACCGGACTGCGCGGCGATTGTGACCGGACGATGACCGTTTCGCTGCGGTCCATGTCACAACCGGAAGCACGACCTTTTCCGAGGATTGCGCAACCTAGAGTCGTGCCGTTCGCATCTACGTTCGCGAACGGTTTTTACTTGGGAGGGGTTTTCCTTGAGCCGCATACGCCGCACCGCCATGGCGGGTACCGCACTTCTGACCGCCGCGCTGACCGCCTGCTCGACCGGCGGCGACGGGGGCGGTGCGACCGGCAAGGCCGACATGAAGCCGAAGCCGGAGATGGCGGTCTCGGTGAATCTCACGGGCGATCAGGTGAAGGCGGGCACGCCGGTGACGGTGACCGTCGCCGCGGGCAAGCTGGCCCAGGTGAAGGTCACCGACGCCAAGGGCGCGGAGCTGCCGGGGAAGATAGCCGACGACGGCCGGACCTGGACCTCGGAGCGCAACGCGGCACCCGGCGCGGAGTACAAGGTCGAGGCGCAGAACACCGAGAGCCAGAGCGCCACCACGCAGTTCAAGACCAGCGCCGCCGACAAGGTGAACAAGGTCTCGATCAACATACCCAAGGGCAGCACGGTGGGCGTGGCGATGCCGGTGTCGCTCGTCTTCGACAACCCGGTGACGAACAAGGCCGAGGTGGAGAAGCAGCTCAAGGTCACCACCTCGGACAACACCGAGGGCTCCTGGGGCTGGATCAAGGACTACTCCGGCAACGACCGCGTGGACTGGCGGCCCAAGGAGTACTGGAAGTCCGGCACGGACGTGAAGGTCGAGATGAACCTGAACGGCGTGGATTCCGGCAAGGGCGGCGGTCTCTTCGCCCGGGACTACAACACCGAGTTCAAGATCGGCAAGGATCGGCGGATCCAGGTCAGCCTCGACACCAAGAAGATGTCGGTGACCGAGGACGGCCAGGCACTCAAGACGATCCCGGTCTCGGCCGGCACTCCGGGCGGCAAGAAGGCCTCCTGGTCCGGGAAGATGGTGATCATGACGAAGGAGGGCACCATCCGGATGGACTCCCAGACGGTGGGCCTGGACGACGCCTACGACAAGATGGTCGACTACTCGATGCGGCTGACCTGGTCCGGCATGTACGCGCACGCCGCACCGTGGAACGCCGGCAACTTCGGCCGCGCCAACACCAGTTCCGGCTGCGTGGGGATGAGCGACGCCGACGCCAAGGACTTCTTCGCGAAGTCCCAGATCGGGGACCCCTTCGAGGTCGTCGGCGAAGGCTCCAAGGGCAATGCCGAGCTCGGCAACGGCTACGGCGAGTGGAACCTGTCCTGGGACCAGTGGAAGGCCAAGAGCGCCCTGACCGGCACCCCGCAGAACGGCTGATGGGCCGATGGGCCGATGGGCTGATGGGCTGACTCTCGTTCAATTGTTACCAGCACGTAACTTACTCGTGGGTTACCTCCAGTAACCGCCTCACGTTACCGTCGGGTCACTTTGACAACCCCGGCGTACGCGAGGAGCGACTGAATGGAACGCACCACCACCGCCGCAGCCGTGGCAGCCCTGCTGGCGGCAGCCGCCCTGGGCCTGGCCCCCCATCAGGCCCAGGCGGCTCCCGCACCCACCGCGGCAGCCGCCGCCGACGCCCCGGCAGCCTCGTCGGAACTGCGGTTCCACGACATCCCCGGCTCCGGCGGCATCACCCTCAAGGGCAACGTCTTCACCCCGGCCGCGGCCGAGAGCGGCCGGAAGTATCCGCTGATCGTGCTCCCCACCAGCTGGGGCATGCCGCAGATCGAATACATCGCGCAGGCCAAGAAGCTCGCCGACTCCGGCTATGTCGTGGTCAGTTACACCTCCCGGGGCTTCTGGCTCTCCGGAGGCCAGATCGAGGTGGCCGGCCCGCCGGACGTCGCCGACGTCAGTGCCGTCATCGACTGGGCCCTCGCCCACTCCCCCGCCGACGCGGACCGCATCGGCCTCGGCGGGGTCTCGTACGGAGCCGGCATCAGCCTGCTGGCCTCCGCCCACGACCCGCGCATCAAGGCCGTGGTCGCGATGAGCGGCTGGGCCGACCTCATCGAGTCCATCTACTCCGGCCGCACCCAGCACCTCCAGGCCGCCGGGATGCTCGGCGCCGCCGGCTACCTCACCGGCCGCCCCGGGCCCGAACTCCAGTCGATCCTCGGCGACTTCCTCGGCTCCCGGCTGGACCGGGAGCAGCAGATGATCGAGTGGGGCAAGAAGCGTTCGGCCGCCGAGCAGGTGGACCGGATCAATGCCAACGGCGCCGCGATCATGCTCGGCAACGCCTGGGGCGACACCATCTTCCCGCCCAACCAGTACGCGAAGTTCTACGAGCGGCTGACCGGACCCAAGCGCCTGGAGTTCCGGCCCGGGGACCACGCCACCGCGGAGGGCACCGGCCTGCTGGGCCTGCCCAACGACACCTGGACCAACGCCCACCGCTGGTTCGACCGCTACCTCAAGGGCGAGCGCAACGGCGTGGACACCGAGGCCCCGGTGCAGATCAAGTCCCGGAGCAACGAGGGCTACGAGGGCTACCCCGACTGGAAGTCGGTCGGCTCCGGCGGCACCGAGAAGCTCGCCCTCTCCGACAGCGAGCACCTCTTCGCCAATGTCGACTCCGGCGCCAACGGCGGCGTCATCTTCCTCTCCAGCATCCTCGACCAGTTCGTCAAGGCACCCCCGACCGCCTCCATCCCGCTCCTGCCCCGGGCCTTCGCCGCCGTCTGGCAGTCGGAGCGCTACGACACGCCGCGCAGGGTCCGCGGCACCGTCCGGCTGCACACCACCGTCACGCCCACCAAGGCCGACGGCACCTTCGTCGCGTACCTCTACGACGTCGGCCCGCTCGGCATCGGCAAGCTCGTCAGCAACGCCCCGTACACCTTCCACCGAAAGGTCCCCGGGCAGGCCTTCGGCGTGGACCTGGAGCTGTTCTCCACCGCCTACGACGTGCCCGCGGGCCACCGGCTCGCCCTGGTCGTCGACACCGTCGACCCGCTCTACATCGAGCACAACCCCACCGGCGCGCAGCTGACCTTCTCCTCGCCGCGCACCGATCCCAGCTACGTCTCGGTGCCGCTGCGCGAGCAGTGATCCACGGCTGCCCACCGGGCGGCCGGGCCCCCTCAGTGTTTGAGGATCTTGGAGAGGAAGTCCTTGGCCCGGTCGCTCTCCGGGGCGGTGAAGAACTGCTCCGGGGTCCGGTCCTCGACGATCCGCCCGTCGGCCATGAAGACGACGCGGTTCGCGGCGGAGCGGGCGAAGCCCATCTCGTGGGTGACCACGACCATGGTCATGCCCTCGCGGGCGAGCTGCCGCATGACCTCCAGCACCTCGTTGATCATCTCGGGGTCGAGCGCGGAGGTGGGCTCGTCGAAGAGCAGGGCCTTGGGGTTCATGGCGAGCGCGCGGGCGATGGCCACGCGCTGCTGCTGGCCGCCGGAGAGCTGGGCGGGGAACTTGGCGGCCTGGTCGGCGAGGCCGACGCGGTCCAAGAGCTCCCGGGAGCGCTGATCCGCCTCCTCCTTCTTGCGGCCGCGGACCTTGGTCTGCGCGAGCGAGATGTTGGCGAGGACGGTCTTGTGCGCGAAGAGGTTGAAGGACTGGAAGACCATCCCGACCTCGGCGCGCAGCCGGGCCAGCTCCTTCCCCTCGGCGGGCAGCGGCTTCCCGTCCAGCAGGATCGTGCCCGACTCGACGGTCTCCAGCCGGTTGATCGCCCGGCACAGGGTGGACTTCCCGGAACCGGAGGGACCGATGACCACCACCACCTCCCCGCGGCCGACGGTGAGGTTGACGTCCCGCAGGACGTGCAACGCCCCGAAGTGCTTGTTGACGTCCCGCAGCTCGATCAACGGATCGACGGCCATGTGCTGCCCTGCCCACTTGTCGGTGTCTGTGTCGAGGTCAGCGCAAACTATCCAGCCGCGCAAGGGCACTTCGCTCGACACGCCGGGGTGTCAGCCCTCGGAGGCCTCGGCGTACGCCTGACTGAGCTCGGGGGAGCCCGTCATCGCCCAGGACACCCCCGACTCGATCACGTTCAGTTCTCGGCCCGAGGCCAGCCGGATCACCGGCTGGCCGTTGGGCCACACCTGCCACCCGGTCCCCGGCATGGTCCGGATGATCACCGTCCCGAGGTAGAAGCCCGCGTCGTTGCCGAGCCAGGGCACGGCCTCGGGATCCCGCCGCCAGCGCGGCATCAGCTGGTCCAGCGCCTCCAACGAGGCCGCGCTCTCGTCGAGTTCGAGCCCGGCCGCCCGCGCCTGGACGCGGAGCATCTCGCACTCCGAGAACAACTCCGCGACGCCCTCGGGGTCCTCCGCGAGGGCGTCGGCCAGCCCGGCACCCTGTTCCGTTTCACGCCGGTTCAGCCAGTTGTCCAGGAAAGGGATGTTCATACCGCCCAGCGTCGCACCAGGATCCGCCCCTGGCCACAGGGCGCGCCTGGATCCACCCGGGCCGGATGGCGGGGCCGGACGCCCCCTAGGCGTCGAGATCCAGGTCGACGACGACCGGGGCGTGGTCGGAGGCGCCCTTGCCCTTGCGCTCCTCGCGGTCGACGTAGGCGTCGGTGACGGCCTTGGTGAAGGACTTGTTCCCGTAGACCAGGTCGATGCGCATGCCCTTGTTCTTGGGGAAGGCGAGCATCCGGTAGTCCCAGAAGGTGTAGGGACGGTCGTACTTCAGCGCGCGCGGGAACACGTCCGAGAGCCCGGCGGCCCGCAGCGCCTCCAGGGCGGCGCGCTCGGCGGGGGTGACATGGGTGAGGCCCGCGAAGAGGGCCGGGTCGTAGACGTCCTCGTCGGTCGGGGCCACATTGAAGTCGCCCAGCACGGCGAAGGGGAGCGGGCCGGCCGCGTCCTCGACGACGGCCGCGGTCAGGGCGCGGAACCAGTCCAGCTTGTAGCCGTAGTGGTCGTGCTCGACCTCGCGGCCGTTGGGCACGTACACCGACCAGACCCGGACCCCGCCGCAGGTGGCGGAGATCGCGCGGGGCTCCTGGACGCCCTCGTAGTCGGGCCCGCCGGGCAGCCCCGGGGTCACGTCGTCCAGGCCGACCTTGGAGAGCAGGGCCACGCCGTTCCACCGTCCGGTGGCGTGGACGGCCGCCTCGTAGCCCAGCTCGCGCAGCTCGGCGTGCGGGAACTGCTCCGCGGAGCACTTGGTCTCCTGGACGCACAGGACATCGGTGCCGGAGCTCTCCAGCCAGGCCAGCAGGCGCGGCAGCCGGGCGGAGATCGAATTGACGTTGTACGTGGCGATACGCATACGTACCAACCTACCGTCCGGCTCCGACAGTCATGGAACCGTCACAGATCCGCGCTGTCCCCGGCGGTGAGCCGGCCGTGGTCGGTGCCGCCCAGGGAGTTCAGGGCGCCGTCGTAGATCGGCCGGGCGATGTCGGCGAGGTAGGCGTCGTGGATGTCGAAGGCCCGGCGCGGCTTGACCTCCCGGAGGTAGTCGATCACTTCGGCGATCTTGTTCCAGGGCGCGTGCACCGGAAGCATCAGCGTCTCCACCGGCGCGTCCGGCACGGTCAGCGCGTCCCCGGGGTGGAAGAGGGAACCGTCCACGAGGTAGCCGACGTTCGTGATCCGCGGGATGTCCGGGTGGATCACGGCGTGCAGCTCGCCGTGCACCTGGACCTCGAATCCGGCGGCGGTGAAGGTGTCGCCGTGGCCAACGGTGTGCACCCGGCCCGGATAGGCGGGGGCGAGCTTCTCGGCGACGCTGCGCAGGGTCCACAGCGCGGCCGCCGGATTCGCGTCGAGGGCGGCCCGTAGCCTGCCCTCCTCGAAGTGGTCGGGGTGTTCGTGCGTGACCAGCAGGGCGTCCGCCCCCAGGCCCGCGTCCGGTTCACTGAAGGCGCCCGGATCGATGACGAGCGTGCGCCCGTCCTTCTCCAACTGGACGCAGGAGTGCAGCCGCTTCGTGAGCTTCATGATCCCAGGCTAGTGCTGTCCCGGCGATCTTCGTCGGCCCGCGCGGTCAGGGGGTGGTGGAGGAGACCACGTAGACCTTGGCGACGTTGGCGTCCGTGAGGTCGACGGTGATGTCCCGGGTGGGCCGCGGGTCCTCCTGCTCGAGGGTGGTGCCGAGCCACTCGGTGTCGGTCTTCCAGTTCCAGCCGGCGACCGAGGTGTCGTGCGCGGAAATCGACACCCCGGGGGTCAGCTCCTCCCGGCTGGTGCCGACAGAGGTCAGGAAGGCGTCCAGCTCGGGCGGGGTGACCGCGAACTGGGTGTAGAGCCGGCTGGTGCGCCAGTTGTTCGTCTCCAGGAAGCCGACCCGCCAGGCCTTGTCGGGGATCGGCACCTCGTAGATGCTGCGCTGCACCCGGGAGGGCCAGCCGGGGCGCACCTTGGACGCGCCGATCCTGGCGGCCTTGTCGCGGCCGCTCTCGCGGCTCTGCTGGGTGGAGACGGCGAGGTAGCCCGCGGGGACCCCGATCAGCAGCAGGATGATGATCGCCGTGATCCAGCGGCGCTTGACGACGTGCCTGCGGTCCTCGGCGGTGGGTGGCGGCGTGCCGCCCTCGTCGGGGGCGGACGCCTGGTGGGGCACGGTGGGCGGTGGCGTCACTGCTCGTTCTGGTCCTTGGAGTCCGTGGGGCCGGTGGTGTCGCGCCGGCCCAGCTGCGCGTAGCGCTCGTAGCGCTCGACCCGCCGGCGGGTGGCGCGGCGGAAGCGACGGGCGACGAGCCGGGCGAGGTCGGCGGCACCGACCATACCGGCCTCGGGGCCGAGCTGGGCCTTGGCGATCCGGGCCTCGGGCCGGTAACCGCGGCCGGTGAGGTGGCGGCGGAAGGCGTCCCGGGCGGGCCCGATCAGCAGGTCGTCGGCGGCGCTGACGCCACCGCCGATGACGAAGCAGGAGGGGTCGAGGGCGGCGGCGAGGTTGGCGATGCCGACGCCGAGCCACTGGCCGATGTCCTGGAGCAGTTCGACGCACATGGCGTCGCCCTCGCGGGCCAGCTCGGTGATGAGCGGTCCCGTGATCTCCGAGACGTTCCCGCCGACCCGGGCGATGATGTTGTACGCGACCGGGGAGTCGGCGGCGGCCAGCTCGCGGGCCTCGCGGACCAGGGCGTTTCCGGAGCTGTACTGCTCCCAGCAGCCGCGGTTGCCGCAGGGGCAGCGGTGGCCGCCGGGGACCACCTGCATGTGGCCGAATTCACCGGCGACCCCGTAGCGGCCGCGCTTGACCTGGCCGCCTTCGAGGATGGCCCCGCCGATGCCGGTGCCGAGCGTGATCATGACGAGGTGGTCCTCGCCGCGTCCGGCGCCGAAGCGCCACTCCGCCCACGCGGCGGTGTTGGCGTCGTTGTCGACCATGACCGGGACCGCGAGCCGGGACAGGAGCGCGTCGCGCAGCGGCTCGTCACGCCAGGCCAGGTGGGGTGCGAACAGGACCCGGGAGCGGTCGGCGTCGACCCAGCCGGCCGCCCCGATGCCGACCGCGTGCACGTCGTGCCGGTCGGAGAGGTCCAGCACCAGCTCGACGATGGTGTCCTCGACGACCTTGGGGCTCTTGGACTTGTCCGGGGTCTCGGCGCGGATCTTCTCCAGGATGATGCCGTCGGCGTCGACGACGCCGGCCATCACCTTGGTGCCGCCGATGTCGATGCCGACGGTCGGGACGCGCGGGGCGGTCAGGTGCGAGCGGCGCTCACGGGTCCCGATGGTCCGCAGGACGGTGCCTCGCGCCGACCCCCGGTGGGTGAGCGCAAAGTCCCGGTACGTGCTCATCGAGTCGTGTCGTCCCTCGTGGGTGCGGTGGTGCGGGAAGCCGGGTCGGCTGCTCCGGACGGGGCGTCCGCCCCTGATTCTGCCACCCGCTCCAGTTCGTGGCTCAGCTCGTCCAGCTCCGAGCCGCCCGCCATCTGCCGGGTGAGCTCGTCGAGCGTGATCGAGTCGCGGGTGTGGCTGCCCGCCATGGTGCCGCGCTTGAGGAGGACGAAACGGTCCCCCACCAGGTGGGCGTGGTGCGGGTTGTGGGTGATGAGGACCACGCCGAGGCCGGCGTCGCGGGCGGCGGCGACGTACTTGAGGACCACTCCGGACTGCTTGACGCCGAGGGCGGCGGTGGGCTCGTCCAGTACGAGGACCTTCGCGCCGAAGTGGACGGCGCGGGCGATCGCCACGCACTGCCGTTCACCGCCGGACAGGGTGCCGATGGGCTGGTCCACGTCGCGCAGGTCGATGCCCATGCGCAGCAGCTCGGCGCGGGTGGTCCCGCGCATGAGGTCGACGTCGAGGCGGCGGAAGGGGCCGCGGCCCCTGGTCGGCTCGGAACCGAGGAAGAAGTTGCGCCAGACGGGCATGAGCGGGACGACGGCGAGGTCCTGGTAGACCGTGGCGATGCCCTGGTCGAGGGCCGCGCGCGGGTTGGCCAGGACGGTCTCCTCGCCCTCGATCTCGAAGGTGCCGGAGTCGTGCCGGTGCAGACCCGCGATGATCTTGATGAGCGTGGACTTGCCGGCGCCGTTGTCGCCGAGGACACAGGTGATCTCGCCCGCCGAGACCTCCAGGGAGACCCCCTGGAGGGCGCGGATGTTGCCGTAGTACTTGCTGACGTCGGTCAGCTTCACCAGGGCGGTCGTGCCGGCCCGGGTCGTGCCGGTCGCTGTCGTGCCGGTCGCTGTCGTGCCGTTCGTGTTCACTTGCTCGCCTCCGCCCGCTTGCGGACCCATGCGTTGAGCAGCGTGGCCAGCAGGAGCATCGCGCCGAGGAAGAACTTGAACCAGTCCGGGTTCCACTGGGCGTAGACGATGCCATTGCTGGTCATCCCGAAGATGAAGGCGCCGACCGCCGAGCCGATGGCGGAGCCGTAGCCGCCGGTCATCAGGCAGCCGCCGATGACGGCCGCGATGATGTAGAGGAACTCGTTGCCCACGCCCTCGCCCGACTGGACCACGTCGAACGAGAAGAGGATGTGCTGTCCCGAGATCCAGGCGCACAGGGCGACACCCATGTAGAGACCGATACGGGTCTTCACGACGGGTACGCCGACCGCGCGGGCCGCGTCGGCCCCGCCGCCCACGGCGAAGATCCAGTTGCCGGCGCGGGTGCGCAGCAGGATCCAGGTGGCCACGGCGACCAGGAGCAGCCACCACAGGACGGTGACCTTGAGGGTGACTGGGCCCACGGTCCACTGCGAGGCGAAGAGGGCGCGCGCGGAGGGGAAGCCCTCCATGTCGGCGATGGTCTTGGTGGAGACCGTGCCGCTGATCAGCTTGGTGAAGCCGAGGTTCAGGCCGGTCAGCATCAGGAAGGTGCCGAGCGTGATGATGAAGCTGGGCAGCTTGGTACGGGTCAGCATGAAGCCGTTGAAGAACCCGACGGCCAGGGTGACGGCCAGGGACACCAGGACGCCGACCCAGACGTTGGCGGTCATCTGGTAGCTGAACATCGAGCTCAGCAGCGCCGAGGTCGTGACCATGACACCGGCGGACAGGTCGAACTCGCCGCCGATCATCAGCAGGGCGACCGGGACGGCCATGATCCCGATGGTGGAGGCCGAGTACAGGATCGTGCTGAGGCTGGAGGCCCGCAGGAAGCTGTCGGCGGCGAAGGAGAAGAAGACGAAGACGGCGGCGGCGCCGACGACCGCGCCCAGCTCCGGGCGGCTGAGCAGCTTGCGGACCACGGAGGCCGGCGCGAGCCGCTCGTCCACGGCGGCTGCGTGCGTGCTCATCGGCTGCCCCGCTTGATGAACTCCTCCAGCTCGGCGGACTCGGCGGCCGTGACGATCTGCGGTCCGGTGAGCACCGGGCGGCCGCCACCGAGCACGTCCGCGTTGTAGCGGTAGAGCCAGAGCAGGTCGATGGCCTCGTAACCCTGCAGGTAGGGCTGCTGGTCGACGGCGAAGCCGAGGGCGCCGGACTTGAGGTCCCGGGCGACCGATTCGTTCAGGTCGAAGGTGTCCACCTCGGCCTTGCTGCCCGCCGCGTCCTTCGCCTTGACGGCGGTGGGCGCGAAGGGCGCGCCGAGCGTGAGGATCGCGTCGACGGAGGGGTCGGCCTGGAGCTTGGCCTGGAGGGACGCCTGGACGGAGGGCATGTTGGTGCCCTCGACGTACAGGTTCTCCATGGTCCCGCCGAAGGTCTTCTTGGCTCCGGCGCAGCGCTGCTCGTGGCCCACGTTGCCCTGCTCGTGCAGGACGCAGACGGCCTTCTTCTTCCCGCGCTTCGTCAGCTCGGTGCCGACCGCCTCGCCCGCGATCTGCTCGTCCTGGCCGATGTGGGTGAGGGCGCCGTACTCGGCGGACTGGGCGGAGCCGGAATTGACCGTGACCACCGGGATGCCGGCCTTGACGGCCTTGGCGATGACGTCCTTGAGCGCCTCCGGCTTGGCCAGGCTCACGACGATCCCGTCGACCTTCTGGTCGATGGCGTTCTGCACGAACTGCGCCTGCTGCTGGGCTTGGTCGTCGTGGGCGTAGACGAAGTTGATGTTGTCCTTCGCCGCGGCCTCCTTGGCGCCCTTCTGGACGATGTCCCAGAAGGTGTCGCCATCGCCCGCGTGGGTGACCATCGCGAAGGTCCAGCGCGGGGTGGAGACGGCGGGCCGGCCCGCCTCGGCGGCCTTGGCCCGTTCCTCGGCGCGCTTCCCACCCGTACTGCTGCAGCCCGCGAGCGAGGCCCCCAGTACCGCCGCGAGCACGGCGCCCACGACGCGTACCCCTGTCCGAACCCTAGCCACGTCGCCGTGCCCTTCCCTCGTCACCGATGCGGTCCGTCATCAATCCGGTCATTCCGGTTTCATTCCGGTCCAGCCGCCCAGTATCCGCCACGGCGGACCATGCAGGGCCATCGGGGCACGGCAGGGCAGATTGACAGGTACCCCGTACGGGGTCACGTTGAGTGCATGCGCATCGGGCTCATCGGAACGGGCCGGATCGGGTCCTTCCACGCGGCGGCGCTGGCCCGCCACCCGGAGGCGGGCTCGCTCCTGCTCGCGGATGCCGATCCCGCGCGGGCGGCGCGCCTCGCCGACCGGCTCGGGGCCACCGCCGCGCCCTCCGTGGAGCAGGTCTTCACCTGGGGCGTGGACGCGGTCGTCGTGACCTCGGCGACCGAGGCACACGCGGACCTGGTCGTACGGGCGGTCCGCGGCGGGCTGCCCGTGTTCTGCGAGAAGCCGCTGGCCCCGGACCTGGACCGGACCCTGGCGGCGCTGCGGGAGGTCACGGCCGCGGGCGGGCTGCTCCAGGTGGGCTTCATGCGCCGCTTCGACGCGGGCTACCGCACGGCCCGGGAGCTCGTCCGTTCGGGCGCCCTGGGCCGGCTGCACACCGTACGGACGATGACGGCCGATCCGGCGCCGCCGACCGCCGCGTACCTGGCGACCTCCGGCGGGTTGTACCGGGACTGCCTGGTGCACGACTTCGACATGGTCCGCTGGGTGACCGGGCACGAGGTGGTCGAGGTGTACGCGGCCGGATCGGACGCCGGTCCGGCGCGGTTCCGGGAGACCGGTGACATCGACACGGCGGCGGCCGTCCTCACGCTGGACGACGGCACGCTGGCCACCTGTACGGGCTCCCGGTGCAACGGCGCCGGGTACGACGTGCGGATGGAGCTGGCCGGGGAACTGGACCAGGTCTCGGCGGGGCTGGACGACCGGACGCCGATCGCCTCGACCGAACCGCACGGGCCGCCCCCGGCGAGCAAGCCGTGGACGGGCTTCCTGGAACGTTTCGCCCCGGCGTACGAGGCGGAGCTCGCGGCCTTCGTGCACCTGGTGCGCGGCGAGGGCCCCAACCCCTGCGACGGCCGGGAGGCGCTCGCCGCGTTCCGGGTGGCGGAGGCGTGCGAGCGCTCGCGGCGGGAGCGGCGCCGGGTCCGGTTGGAGGAGCTCCCCGACCTGCCGATTCTGTAAGCGCACGGGCATTGGGCCACCCTATGGCGGGTGTTCACCCCTGGCTGCGGCGTTTTTGGCCACTCCCTCAGCCGGTGGTCGAGGAAGTGGCCCGACGACCCCAGGCTGTGCCTGCCAGCACGAGGACCACGCCCACGTAGCCGAGGGGGCCCAGGTGCTCACCGCCGATGGCGATACCGGCGACGGCCGCCCACAGGGGTTCGGTGCCGAGCAGCAGGCTGACCCGGGAGGGCGAGGTGCGGCGTACGGCCCACATCTGCACGAAGAAGGCGAAGAGCGTGCAGAAGACGGAGAGGAAGGCGAGCCCCGCCCATTCGGCGGCCCCGAAATCGGCGGCGGCGGCCCAGGGGCTGTCACCGGTCCCCGGCACGGCGGCCAGCAGGGCGAACACCATCACCGCGCCGCCGAGCTGCACGGTGGTCAGGGACAGCGAGTCGGCGTCCTGGACGGCCTCGACCCGGGCCATCAGCAGCACGTGCAGGGTCCGGGCGAGGGCGGCGCCGAGGATGAGCAGGTCACCGAGGCTGGGCGCGGTGAATCCGGCGCCCTGGGTCAGCAGGACGACTCCGGCGACGGAGAGGGCGGCGGCACCGAGGAAGCCGGGCGAGGGCGCCTTCCTCTTCACTCCCGCCTCGGCGAGCGGAGTGAAGATCATGGTCAGGCTGATGATCAGCCCGGCGTTGGTGGCGGACGTGTGCACGACCCCGTAGGTCTCCAGGAGGAAGATCCCCCCGAGCACGAGCCCCAGCAGCCCGGCGCCGCGCAGCTGGGCCGGGGTCAGCGCGCGCAGCCGCGACCACCCGGCGACGACGAGGACGGGCAGCACCAGCGCGAACCGCAGCACGAGCACGGCGATCACGGTGTGCGTGGTCGTGATCCCCTTGGCGGCGAGGTAGCTGCCGCCCCATACGACGGCCACGGCGAGCACGGGCAGATCGGCGAACCAGGCCCGGCGGGGGGCGGCTTCGAGAGCGGGCGAGAGCACAGCCATGGGGAGTCTCCAACGTCACATCACGGACAGGGTGGAGACTTCGGCGGCTCGCACGGGTGCGCGCTCACGCTACCCGAGCCGATCATGCCGGGCGACCCCTTTTCCGGGCCTGCCCGGCCGGGGTCCTAGACTCGCCCGTATGGCTGATCTCTACGCCCTGGACCTGGCGTTCGACCTGCTCGACGACACACCGGAGGCCGTACTGGGGGAGGTCCGGCGCCACCTGGCGGCGGGCGGCCTCCTCGCGACCCGGGGCCCGGCGGCCCGGGTCGGGGGCATGCTCGTGGGCGAGTTCGGGCGGCGGGTCGCGGGCGGCGGCTGGGCCCTGACGATCCGCCAGGAGATCCACGAGGAACAGCTCCCCGCCGTGGAGGACCTCCTTCTGCTCCTCTCGCCCCACATCCGCCCGCCGGGCCCGGTCGGCCGGATCCGCCACTACGAACACGAGTCCCCGGACCTGCTGGTCCTGCGCGAGGGCCGCGTGGTCCAGCTGGCCCTGGACCCGCGCTAGATCGCCGTCTCTCTCGGCACGGCACGGCACGGCGCGGCACGGCACGGCACGGCACGGCACGGCACGGCACGGCACGGCACAACGCGGGCTCGACCGACACGTTCCGAAAGAGACGACACAGATCAGTCCGCGAAGGTACCGAAGGTGGCCCGCCCCTTCGGCCGGTAGGTCTGGATGGCGATCCCAGCCGATGTCGTACGGGAGCCGGTGAGCTCACAGGCTGTCGGCAGCCCACCGATCGGGAACAGCCGGCGCCCCGCCCCGAGGAACACCGGGAAGACCAACAGATTCATCTCGTCCACGAGATCCCGGGCCAGCAGCCACTGCGCGAGCTGCCCGCTTCCGTGCACCTGCAACTCCCCCTCGCCCTCCATCGCATCCTTCACCCGCACGATCTCGCTCTGCAGCTGCTCCCCGTCGAGCACGGTGGCCGGCCCCCAGGCCGGCTCCTTGAGGGTGGTCGAGGCGACGTACTTGTGCAGCCGGTTCAGCTTGCCCGGGACCGGGTCGGCGGGATCGTCGTGCTCCGGCCAGTAGCTCGCGAAGATCTCGTAGGTCCGCCGCCCGAGCAGAAACGCCTCGGCCCGGCCGAAGACCTCGTCGATGAACTCCCCCATCCCCTCGTCGGCGAACGGCACCACCCACCCGCCGTAGCTGAACCCGCCGGTGCGATCCTCTTCGGGCCCCCCGGGCGCCTGCATCACACCGTCGAGGGTCAGAAAGGTGGTGAGGGTCAGCTTCCCCATGTCTCTGCGCTCCTAGCTCGGATGTCCCTATACAGGTTCAGACTCCCGGACCCCGGAAAACTCATCGCGGCGCCACGCCACGCACGGTCCCCGGCCGTTTCGACCGCCAGACGGCGCGCCACGGCGCGGCCGGCACTCGGCGCGGGGACCTTCACGTGATCAGAGATCGCCTGGAGAGCCACTGGCGGTCCGCCCAGCGTGCGGGAGAGCGGGTCGGAGGCCATGCGCCGCCGGGAGTGGTTGCGGGGGTTCGGCCCCGTCCACCACCCACCACTCGCGGTCGGCGCACGAGTACGAGGCCGCGGTCCCGTTCCACGCCCACGCCTCCGCCCGGTGGGCCCGCTGCACGTTCACCTGCGCCCGAAGATCGCCGCCCGGCTCGTCCTGACCCCGCAGACCGCCCGCGCCGGGCTCCGCGTCTCCTTCGCCAAGGTCCGCCGAATACCAGAAATGCGGCCTGCCGCACTTCCACGCCGTGATCCGGCTCGACGGCCCATATGGCCGTATCCAGTCGCCACCGGCCTCCGCCAGCGTCGCCCTGCTCGCCGATGCGGCGTCAAATCCCGGATGGCCTTCTGGAACACCTCGATAGACGGTATTGCCGTTGAGGTTGAAAGGGTGGGGTGACAGGGTTACGGGGGCTTCAGCCCCCGTCCGGTCCCGGCGATGAAGCCGTCGAGGACTTCGGGGCGGCGTTGGATGTCGCGTAGACGGTTCTTCACGAGCGGGGTGAGGTCGTCGATCATGCGGGGTGCGAGGTTGGCCAGGGACTTCTTCAGGCGGGCCCATACGCCTTCGACGGGGTTGAGGTCGGGTGCGTAGGGCGGGAGTTTGACGACGGTCAGCCAGTCGCTGTTGCGGTCGCAGAACTCCCGCAGGGCCTTGGCGTGATGGGTACTGGCGTTGTCCCACACCACTGATCAGCGGCGCACCGAGTTGGCGGTGAGCCTCGTCGGGCCCGGAAGCCCTTCTTCTCGCGCGTGCGGCCTCGGTACGTCTGCGTCCGGTAAATCAGCCTGGTTGCGCGGCCCGGCCTGATGCAGATCATCCCGGACATCAGCACCGGCCCGATCCTTTGCCCGTCACTCTGACCAGCGGCGTCCGCCCGCGCCGTGACCAGGTCCGGCCCTTGCCGGGTTTCAGGTCCTGCCCGGCCTCGTCCTCGAAGACTATCCACGCGCCCAGGAGCTGGGCCGTCCTCTTACCCGTGACCACTGCTCCGTCCGCCACCGCTCGACGGCCTGCTCGTCCCGCTCGACCGCCCGGTGCGCGGGCACCTGCGGTGACCAGCCCAGCCGGTGCAGCAGAAACGACACTCCACGCGGGGTGTACCAGTGCCCGAACAGGCGGTGGATCAACTCCGCGACCCGCGCCAGGGTCCATCGCTGGTCCTCCGTCCAGCCGTGCGCTGCCGGGCCGGCCTCCAGCTCAGCCTGCAGCCGCTCGGTCTGGACATCGCCAGGCTGGCACGGAAAGCCGCCGGCCCTCTTGGACGCCAGGGCCGCGCTGCCGCCCTCACACCACGCGGCCTGCCAGGCGTACGCCGACTTCCGCGACACCCGTAACCGGCGGGCCACCTCCGGCGGCCGCACCCCCTGCTCGAACATTCCGTGGCCTCGAAGCGCACGGCCTCACGCTTCGCCCGCCCCACGGCGGTCAAGCCGCCGCCATCCGCGTACCTCATGACGAAGATGTAGCACCGCCAACGCCCGCTGTCACCCCACCCTTTCAACCTCAACGTCAACTACTGCCGTCAACCGCTAGAAGCCCCACCGGAACGGAACCCGGCGGGGCTTCAAAAATCGTCCTCTGACGAAAGCAGAGGCTCTACGTTTTCAAGCTTGACGCAATGAGCCTCAGTTTATTCGGATGTGCTCGCAGATCTGCGAGCTAGTCACGCAGTGAATTCTGATAGCGCATCCATAGCCTAGAGATCCAAACGTTCGAACCGTCCGGCGGCTGGGAGGTAACTGGTGGCGATGGAGCCGATTCCACGAGATGCAGCAGCGTCCAAGCCAATCCGAAGCATTCGTCATCACCAAAGCACTGGATGAGGAGCATGGCCTCTTCGTTAGTGACAGGCTTTTCGATCGCATGTAGTGCCTGAGTCATCTCCTCAAACGCCTCGTCACCCTCCTCGGAATCGTCTTCCTCTGAGGGAAGTGGATGACCCAGCCGCAAGAATTCCCGAACCTGATCGCTGATCATCGAAGCTCCTCACTACAGCAGATGTGGATAGTTGGCTCTGTAGTACTGCATCATGCCCGATATTGCGCCATTGAAGTAGGTCGGGTCTCCATGATTCACCTGACCGATAGTCCGAAGGTTCCAGAAGTCCGCCGCTAGGACCTGTCGAAATGTGAGCCCAGCATCTAGACGCTTAGTCTTCCGCCCTGCCGATCCGTACGTACGGGTCATTCTATGGTCGGCGTCTGTCATCATGTGCGCCGCAAAATCTCGATAATTCGGAATGCGACCCGAGGCGGCCTGGGGAATGTGATTGGGTGTGAGACCGTCTCCCACCCGAGCCCTACCATCAAGATCTCCAAAGCGACCTACTTCATGCTCCTGGACAGCTGCCCTCTCGGGTGCGCCATTAGCGCAACGGCAGGAATCGGCGTGGGTACCAATTGATCCACCACAGTTGTGGACAAGTACCGGCGTAGCCCCCGCCAGCACATAGTACGTGTGGAGGTCGGCGACGGTGAGGTTGTGGACGGTGGCGAGTTGGTCTGTCCAGCGCTTGACCGCAGTGACCTGGACGCGGGCGCCGTCGTCGGTGCGGAGCCACTCGCCGGGCTGGAGGTCGGTGGCGTCTTTCCACCTGGCGGTGTCTATAACCCAGAACGGGTGCTGGTCGGTGGCGGTTATGTTTTCGGCTGGTGTGCCGGTGTTGCCGTCGGAGTCAACAGTGATCTCGACGAGGTTCTTTTCCCCCTCGCCGAGGATGGTGGCTGTTGCCTCCTTGGCGGCGGTTTCCCCTGTCTCGGGGTCGGTGGCCAGTACCTTATCGCCCGCCTGTACGTCTTCGATCGCCTTAGTCGTACCGTCGGCCATCAGGACGAGGGTTCCGGCGGCAAAGCTGTTGACGAGGCACTTCATGCGGGAGGCAGCGGCTTTCGCGGCGGGTGCGGCAGCTGCTCCGGCTGCTCCTCCTGCAGCGCCCCAGAGAGCGCCTTCTCCCATGTCCTTGAGTTGTCCCATGACGCTGTGATCCGCGTCTGGTGTCATCATGTTGGCGACGGCGGCGCCTGCGGCACCTGCTACTGCTCCGCAGCCGACGGCTATCGCGAATCCGACACCGCCTGTAGCGAGACCTGCCCCGACTGCGGTTCCGACGCACGCGGCTCCGACGACCACCTCAACGGTGAACGAGACGATCGCTACCTTGTTTTCGTTCAAAAAGTCCTTGGTGTTCTTCAGCTTCTTGTTGAGGTTGCACTTGGAGAAGAAGCCGCAGTCTTTGCCCTTGTTCTTGGGTTTCCCTCCGTTGCCCTTGGGGCTGTCGCCGCCGTAGCCGTTGACGTACCTGGTCGCAGCGTCGACGACGTCCTCGGGGGCGGACTGGAAGCCGCCGTCGTCGATGCCTTCGTAGTACTTGAGTCCGCTGGGGTCGGAATTGGTGATCGGGTTGGCGTTGGAGTAGGCGTACCCGTTCATCTGGAGCGGGTCGGTGATGTCGATGACGGGGTCGACGGAGATGAAGCGGCCTGTGGTGGGCTCGTATTCGCGGGCGCCGATGTGGGTCAGGCCGGTGGTGTTGTCGTCGTTGCCGGTGCCGAGGAAGGTGCGGCTGCCGGGCCAGTTGACGGGTTGGGTGCCGCGGGGGTTGCCGTAGGGGTCTGACTTGCGGCGGGTGACGGGCTGGTTCGTGGTCTGCTCGACGGTGGTGGTGGCGGTGTTGTGGTGGTCGGTGAGCAGGACCGAGAGGCTGTGGCCGGTCGTCTTGCCGTTGGTGCGGCGGACGGTGGTGGGGGCGCCGGGGCTGGTGTAGTAGCGGACGGCGTCCATGGCCTGGCCGGCCTTGTTGACGGTGATCTCGGCTTCGCCGAGGTAGAGGGTGCGGGAGCTGCCGGTTTCCTCGATGAGGCGGTTACCGGAGGCGTCGTAGAGGTACTTGGTGGTGTTGCTGAAGTTCCACTGCTGGGCTGCTGCGCCGGCGACGCAGGCGGAGGTGTGGAGGTCGTTGCCGTCGGCGGCGTTGTCGTTGGGGACCGTGACGCATGAACCCGGGGTCGTGGCCGGGGCCGGGGCAGGCGGGTTGTGGAGGGTTTTGTCGGCGCGGTAGGTGAACTTCTGTGCGTGGCTGCCGTCGCAGGTCTTCAGGCGAGCCTTGCCGGCTTCGGCGGTGAGGCATTTGCCGAGGGCCTGGACGGTGCCTCCGGTGAGGCGCCACTGCTGGGGCTTGGACTCGTTGCAGGTCAGGACCTGGACGGGGAGACCACCTCCGGCGTCCGGGGTGGCGCCGGCGTCGACGTCGAGGCATTTGCCGGCGAGGCCGGTGACAGCCACGGCGCCTATGCCGGGGCTGGTGGCCGAGGTGAGTTTGTTGCGGGGGTCCCAGGTCAGATCCTGTCTGTCGCCGTCGATGTAGCGGGTCTTGGTATTGCCGGCTGAGTCGTAGGCGTAGGTGGCACGGGAGTTGACCACGGAGCCTGGCTTGGTGGTGGTCTTGTCGGTCTGGACGAGGGCGTGGGGCTGCGTCTTGGCGCCGCCCCCGAGGCTTATGCCGTAGGTATAGGTCGTCTTCTCTCGTGTGGAGCCGTTGGCGGGGTCCTTGTCGAGGAGCTGGGTGCGGTTGCCGATCGCATCGAACTGGTATTCCTGCCAGTAGCCGTCACCTTCGGGGCCCGGGGCTGCCTGCGTGGGATCCAGGTCGGTGGGTTCCGTACAGGCTTCCGTCTTGCCGGTCCATGCCTTGGTGAGCTGGCCCATGGCGTCGTAGGTGAAGCACTGGCGGTCGACGAGGAGAGGGGACTGCGGCGTGGCGCCGAGCCGGGTGTCGGGCTTGGCCTCGGTGATGGAGGTGGGGTTGCCCACGGTGTCGTAGGAGTAGGCGATTTTGGACAGTAGGTGGGACTTGGAGAGTGGCTCGGCCGTTTCGCGATGGCTTTGGGCTTCGGTGACGCGACCGGTGTTGGGGTTGATCGTGTTCGTGGTCCACACGCGGTGAGGTGCGTTGCCGGAGGCGGTGCGCAGGACTTCGCCGTACGGGCTGTAGGTGGTGTCGGCGGTGTACCAGGACAGCCCGGACATGGTCTGGGGCATGCCGTCGGCGTTGTACCGGGTGATCAGCTTTTCAGCGGCGAGGCCGCCGGGGGTCGTCGGGATGGTCGTCGACTGGACCTTGCCGGTGGGGGTGTAGGTGGTGCTGTAGGCGTACGTGCCGGCGAGTCCCGCAGTGGTCGCGGTCGTCGCGTTGGTCGTGGTG
The DNA here is from genome assembly GCF_055564955.1 of Streptomyces sp. NPDC028910. Classification (NCBI taxonomy): domain Bacteria; kingdom Bacillati; phylum Actinomycetota; class Actinomycetes; order Kitasatosporales; family Streptomycetaceae; genus Streptomyces; species Streptomyces sp. NPDC028910. Next base: position 455,957 of record NZ_JBVHVF010000002.1, read on the forward strand.
GCCTCGATGGCCGGGATCGTGATCTTCGATCCGGTGGGCCGGTATTCGCTGTCGTAGCCGGTGACTTCGCTGGTGAAGGCGTCGCCTCCTACCCAGCGGATGGAGGCAACAGGGTGGCCCTTGGCATTGAGAAGGGTGTCGTAGGTCCATGACGCGACGAGGGTGCCAGTGGCGTCCGCTGCGTTGTCCCGTAGTTCGGTCTTACGGCCGAGGGCGTCGTACTTGGTGTACTGCGTTTGGTTGGAGGAGTTTGTGGCGGAGACCTGCTGGTCGAGGTTGTTATAGGTGAAGGTCGACTTGCCCATGTCGGGGTCGTCGGAGCCGGTCATCCGGCCGCGTGCGTCGTAGGTGTACGTCCAGGCGTTGCCCACCGTGTCCGTGACCTTGGACAGCTTGTTACGCAGGTCGTAGGTGTAGCTGGTCTTGTTCGACGCGGGGTTGGTCACGCCGAGGTTGGTGGTGGTGTAGTGCTCGATCTGGGAGGTGCGGCCGAGGGCGTCGGTGGTGGTCTTGACCGCGCGGCTGCCCTTCAGGGGTGCCGTGCCGTCGGCTGACATGCCGGTCCGTGACAGGGTCCAGTCGCCCCGGTACTGGGCGGTGGTGGAGTCCTTCGGGTCCGCTCCGTGGAACGTGGTGGTGCGTACCGGGCGGCTGAGACCGTCGTAGGACACCTGCGTGGAGTTGAGGACGGCCGTCTGAGACTCGGCGACGAAGATCTTCTTGTCCGGCTTGCCGTCGGCGAGGTAGTTGTTGTTGGTCTGGCGGACGGTGCCGTTGGCGTTGTACAGGGTGTCGGTGATCAAGCGGGTGCCGCCCAGGGCGTCTGACTGGCCCTGCCGGGGGCGCAGTAGCCCGTCGTAGATCGCGATCGTCTGCTTGTAGGTGCCGTCGTCCTGCAGGCTCGCGCTGGTGACGAGCGGGGGCTCGTGTTCCTTGATCTGGTAGGTGAAGGTGTGGGCGGCCTTGTCGGTGGCCGGTTTCTGTGAGGGTGTCCAGACGTGCGTGGCCCGGCCGAGAGCGTCGTAGGCCGTGGTGACCTTGCGGCCGTTGGCGTCGGTGTCCTCGATGGGTACGCCGCGGCCGGGATCGCTTCTGGTCGTGCTCGTGTGCCCCAGGGCGTTGGTGCTGGTCACGGCGAACGCCGGACCCGTGGCAGGGCTATAGGTCGTGGTGACGGGGTTCCCCGCCGCGTCGAGGACCTTGACGGAGCGGCCGAGCGCGTCGTACTCGGTGCGCGCGGTGGTAATCCAGCCGGTGCCGGCCGCATCGTTGGTGTCGACCTGGTAGGCGAGTCCCTTGGTGGGGGCGGTGCCGAATGCGTTGAGGGCGTCGTAAGAGGTGCGGGTCTGCGAGATCAGCGCACCGGTGGCCTTCTGGGCACAGTCACCCGCGGTGGTGCGGATGGTGTGGACCAGACCGATCAGGTGCGCTCCGGTGTTGTGGACATAGGTGGTGCTGGCACAGGTCTGGTCGGTCGTCTGCCAGCCTCCTGTGCCGTTGGGAGTGACCACTTCGGACTGCACAGTCTCGATGAGGCCGTAGGAGGAGTCGACGGCCGGCTCGAAGGTGTTGAGTGTGCGGACTGTGCGTGTGGTGCCGTCACTGATCCACTGGATCTTGTCCGTGCGTGAGGTGCCGGGGCGGTGCGCGTACAGGGTGGTGTTCTCGGCCCTGGGCCGGGAGCCGCTCTGCTGGTGCCACGGCCGGGTCAGGACGCGGGAGACGGGGCTGCCGCCGGCCTTGGTATACGTGGTGGTCTCGGCCGCGATTCCCTGGTACTGGGGAAAGTCCTCGCCGAGTTCTTCGGTACCCGTGGAGTCCTTGACTGTAATCTTGGCACGGCCTGCGTCACCGGACATGCCACGGAAGTACCGGGTCCGGGTCTCCGACTGCTCGGTCGCGTCGTACTTGCCCGTGGTGGTGGCACCTCGCCGGGTCACGACGGAGGCATAGCCGCGCCACTGGCTGTAGCTGCGCATCTTCGGCTTGGAGAACTCGTCGGTGTCCTTGGCCCACGCCGCGTCACCCTCGTAGGTGTAGCTGGTCTTGACGTCGGGCTGGCGGGCGACGCGGTCCTTCTCAGTGACGCTCTCGACGACGTACTTGTTGAACCACGCCAGCGGCGGGTTCTCCAGACCGCCGTCGGGCGACCAGTGAACCGGGTAGCAGCGGCTGGTATTGGCTGCGGGCTGCGGGCGCGCCTCACTGACCGAACAGGGGGCGGAGTAGGCGACGGTGATGTCGCCGCCCGTCTCGGTGCGGATGGTCTCCACACGCAGGCGGTCGAAGTCGGGCCCTGCGTCCGCCAGTCCGTTGGCGACACGGTTGGGCATGTCCCTCGTGTTGGGAAGGAAGGAGACGGCCGGCAGGAGCACGCTCAGCTGGTTGTTCTGGCTGTCTCGCGCGGTGCTGTAGCCCGTGCGCACGATGGACTCCAGCCACAGCGGCGGCGAGGTATCAGTGCGCTGTTCGAGGAATGACTGCGTGAGGGTCCACCGGTCGACGAGGGAGAGAGCGGTGGAACCCTCGGTGCGCTGGGCGGAGGTGGTCACCGCGGTCAGGCGCTTGCGGGTCCAGAAGGTCGGCGAGCCGATGTAGCAGTCGGCGCCGGCCTTGCAGTGGAGTGTGGAAGGTGTGTCCCACCAGTACTGCTTGTCCCCGTAGTTCTTCGACTCGAACTTCGCGGCGTCACACATGCCCTCCTTGACGCAGCGTTCATCGACGGTGAATGCGACCTTTGCGGAGGGTGCGCCGGACAGATTGTCCTTGCGGAGACCGTAGGTGATCTGGGTCGGGTACCCGGCGCGGTGGTAGGTGACCGCTTCCTTGAACTTCTCGTTCTTGGCGTAGCGGCCATCCTCCTGCTGCCAGTCGATGATCATGGCGTTGCCGTGGACGTCCTCGACGTAGTCGAGGTTCCAGCGCCAGGCGGTCTGCTTCTGGGAGCTGCAGGAGGAGTCGGCGAAGACCGGCTGGTAGCAGGGCTCGCCGGGGTGGTTACCGAAGACCGGGACGGTCAGGACCGAGTTGGTGACGGGGCGGGTGCCCGCGCCGTCGAGGTCGTGGCGTCCGAAGAAGTAGCGAGTGCCGTCGCGGGTGGTGACGATCCAGTGCTCGCCGTCCCTGGCCCCGTTGGCCTGGCTCGCATCAGTCTTGTGCTCGACTCGGGAGCCGTCGTCGCTGGCTGGGATCCATTTTCCGCTCTCGGTGGCGTGGACGAGTTCGGTGGTGGTGCCGCCGAGCGACATCACCACGTTGTCGCCGGCCCAGCACAGGTCGCCCTTCTTCTTGTCGCTGGCGTTGTTGTTGTTCGCCATGCCGGGGTTGGCTTCGAGGTCGTCGGCGCAGGAGCGGTAGCGGCGCTCGATGAAGCCCGGCTCGTAGTCCCATCCGTCCCCGATCCAGGACGCCTGACTGTTGGCCGCGGACGTCTTCCCGTCAACGGCCTGGGACGAGTACGAGAACGCGATCTTGGGTGAGGGACCGGCTGGGGGTGCCGGAACGGTCAGCGGGTACGTCCAGGAGAACCCGCCGCCACTGCCACCGGCAGTCCAGGAACCGGAGGGTGCGAGGGAGGTTGCCTTGTAGGTGCCACCCACACCCGAGCCACCGTCAGAGGCCGCCAGCACCATCGGGCCGCCACCGCCTGTGAGAGCCATGGTGGCCATGCTCTGCCCAGGGGAAGTCGCCGGGTCAACGGTCGCCCGAACCGTTTCCTTGGACGGATCGTTGACGCTCGAGACGTCCTTGGAGACGGAGCACTCAGGCAGGGTCGGCGTATCCAGGAAACATGCGGGAAGCTGCCTGAGCTTCAGGCGGGAGGCCCACTCGGTGCCGTAGATGTCCTTGAACTTGGAGTAGTCCAGTTGGACGTCGACCGGTGTGACACCGTCGTCAGGGGGCGTGACCTTGATCAGGGCCCCGTCGACGTTGGCAGCCTCACTCACAGCGCGCGCCTCGACCGCCACAGACCAAGTCCCGGACGGGTTCGTCGAAGACCCTGTGGCCTTGCCGATCTTCACCGGCAAGGTGCCCGCCTGGATGAGCTGATCACCGCTGAGCTGCACGGGTACGGAACCGGCGTCAGGTGGCGTCACCTCGTTGGCCTCGTACTCCTGCGGAACAGGGGGCGACGCTGGGTCCCAGTCCTCCAGCTGCGCGGCGGCGACTTGGTTCAGTTTGGCCTTGAGGTCTTGCTGGAGGCCGGGCAGCTCGACGCCGGTGAGGTCGCCCGGTGGCGCCGCCCAGGCTTGGGCGGGTAGGAGAGATGCAACCAGCATCACGGAGAGCGTGATGCCGGTGCGCCCGGCAAGGCGCGCGCGTGTGGCGCGTGCCTTTCTGTTTCCGGGCAGGCGGAAATTGTTCGCCGAGAACGGCGACATGTGAACCCCCCACGCTCTGCCGCCGCGGCGATGGCACACGGACGGCAGGAAACTGACAATTAGCCAGCTGATTCTGCGGCCGCCGGACCTGAAAAGCCACGGTTCCGATATCCGGTGTGGGCTTAATCACTTTACCGACTGCATACCCTGGGGCAATCGAAGCGAATCGACAGAAAAGGGCAGGTCAGGAGGTCGTCGCGGGGGGTGAAGATGTCAGTGGGATGGTTCATGCTCGGCTCGCACCTCGTGTGTGTGAAAGGCGAGCGGGGAGCGGACCTTTCACGTTTCAGGCCGGTGGCCGGAATCATTTTCTGAGTACCGAGGGCTGCGCAAGTGTGTGCCCGAGGGGGGAGAAGTACGCCTGTGTCTGTCAGTGAATCCGTGGACGAAAGCCCGCCAACAGCGGTGTCCGAAAAGGTGGTTGTGGCGCCGAAAACTCGTTGGTTCCGGCGTCGTAAGACCCTGGGCGGCCTCGCCGCTCTCCTGGCGGTAGCCATCGCCGTGCCCCTCGGCGTGCACGTGGCCGGGAGCGGGAAGCCGCAGGCACCCCCGGCCAAGGACGTACCTGTCGCGGAAGGGGAAGCGCGACGCCTGGCGGAGAAGACCGGCAAGGAGGTCGAGGCGACCGCGGCGCGCACCGCAAATACCTCGACATGGGCGAGGCCTGACGGGTCGTTCCGCAAGCAGGTCTTCAGCTCGGCCTTCCGCGCCAAGGTGGACGGTCAGTGGAAGCCGATCGACACCACCCTGGAGCGGGTGGAGGACGGGTTCGCGGCGAAGGCCGTCAACGGCCGTGTCGTCTTCAGCGCCGGATCCACGGCGCAGGCCGCAGGCGGTGGCGAGCGCGCTTCACGTGGTGTGACGCGCACAGCCCTGACGTCGCCGGCGATGACCCGGGACACGCCGTCCGAGGTGTGGACCGAGCTGGTCCGGTTGAACACCGATGGCCACGACCTGGTCGTCAGCTGGCCCGGGACCCTGCCCGCGCCGGTCGTCGACGGCCCTCGCGCGCTGTACGAGAACGTCCGCCCGGGCATTGATCTGGTGATGACCGCTCAGGACGGCGGCTACTCACACCTGCTCGTCGTCAAGGACAAGCAAGCCGCGGCCGATCCCCTCCTCGGCCGGCTGAACTACCGCCTCTCCTCCCCGAACCTGACCTTCCACCTGCACGCGGAATCCGGTGCCGTCAGCGCCCGCAACGCCAAGGGCGAAGAAATCGCCGGTTCACCGACCCCGATGATGTGGGATTCCAGCGGCAAGGTCGCCACCACCGACAACGAGCCGTCCTGGAAGCCGACCGATATCGCCCAGCAGCACCCGACACTCGCCCTGTCAGGTCTTGGCGGTGCGGAAGGCGCGCGCCTGAAGCCCGCCAAGGCCGCTCTCGCCGACAACACCCTGTCCATCACCCCGGACGGTTCCCTGCTGACCGCCCCGGAGACGGTATATCCGGTGTTCATCGACCCCTCGTTCAAGGGGCACAAGCACGCCTGGACGCTGCTTTACAAGACAGAAGGCAACTCGAGCTTCTACAACGGGCAGAACTACAACGCGAGCGGCACGAACGAAGCCCGCGTCGGATACGAGTCCACGACCGGCGGCACCTCCCGCTCCATCTTCAACTTCGACTTCGGCAGCCAGCTCCACGGTGCCAGCATCGTCTCGGCCAATGTCCGCGCGCTGCAAACGTACTCGTGGTCGTGTGACCGCAAGCAAATGCTCATCTTCTCCACCCCGTACATCACGTCGTCGAGTACGTGGAACAACACGAACGACGCGGCCCACTGGGGCAGAGTGGTCGCCTCGGAGTACGCGGGCTACGGCTACAACAGCACCTGCCCGGACAACTGGATCGCACCCGACATCAAGGGCCTGGTCACCGACGCCGCCAACGCCGGTTGGGGCGCGCTGTCGCTGGGATTCGCCGCCCCGAACGAGTCGGACTCGTACTACTGGAAGAAGTTCATCGCCAACGGCGAGACCGCCCCGTACATCGAGATCGTCTACAATCACCCGCCCGAGATCCCCGTCGCGGCGAACATGCAGACCTTCCCCGGCGGCCCGTGCCTGACCAGCAGCCCGGGCACCAGCATCGGCAAGACGAACGTGACCTTCCAGGTCAAGGGCGTCGACCGTGACGACCGGCCCGACCAGCAGAACCTCGACCAGGTCCAGATCGAGGTATGGAACGCCGCCACCGGCGCGCAGGTCCACGCCGAGTGGCTCCCGGCCAACAGCGACGGCGTCGTCACCAAGGAACTCGCCTTCGACCGCTTCACCTCGGGCCAGAAGTACTACTGGCTCTCCCGCACCAAGGACAAGGACGGCTGGTGGTCCACCGGCAGCGGACCGGCCGACTCCGGCGGCGGTGGCTGGTGCACCTTCACCGTCAACCACGACGTTCCCCCCAGCCCCGCCATCAGCTCCACCGCCTTCCCGCCGCCCGGCGTCAACTACACCGAGTGGAGCGTGCAGCCGGTCGGTACACCCGGCCAGGTGATCGAGCTCCGTGGCGGCACCCCGGCCGCGGACGTCCGCGAATACCAGTGGAGCCTCAACCGGCCCCTCTTCGACAAGAAGATCACCCCGGCCATCGGCAGCGACCTGGCCTCCATCAAACTTCAGGTCGACACCACCGGCCCCAACGTCCTCTACGCCCGCACGGTCAACAAGTACGGCAACATCTCCGCCCAGAGCACCTACGAGTTCTACGTCCGCCCCAATCCCGGCCGGCACACGCCCGGCGACGTCAACGGTGACGGCAACCCCGACCTCTTCGCCATTGACAAGGACGGAAACCTCCGCACCTACGCCGGCGACGCGCTCGGCGACACCGACGCCTACCTCCCCGGCGCGGTGCTGGACGGAAAACCGGCCGGCGGCTACTGGAAGACCGGAACCGACGGCAAGCCCGCCCTCATCGGCCACTCCACCGACTGGTTCCCCGGCGACGGCCTGACCGACCTCATCGCCCGCATGCCCGACGGCAAGCTGTACGTCTACCCGGCCATCGGCACCGGCCAGTTCGACGTCAGCCGCCGCATGGATATCCTGCTCCCCACAGGCGCCCCCGATCCGGCGAGGCTGACGCAGATCGTGGTCACCGAGGACATCACCGGCGACGGTCTCGCGGACATGGTCGCCCTCGCGGACGGCGGCGACACCTTCTGGGCGTTCACCGGATACACCGGAGGCAGCTTCACCGCCGTCAAGCAGATCGGCGGCGCCGGCTGGGCCAGGCGCGACATCATCGGCGTCCGGGACATCTCCGGTGACGGTGTCCCCGACCTGCTCTTCCGCGACGACTCGATGGCCAGCCGCGGCATCGCCCTGCGCAAGGGCAAGCCCGGCGCCAACGGCGGAGTCGACCTCAACTCCCTCGCCACGCAGGCCGCGTCCAACGGCGGGCTGGACATCACCTACGCCACCACCGGCTGGAGCAGAGCGGCACTGCCCAAGGTCCTCGGCACCGCCGACGCCACGGGCGACGGCATCCCCGACATCTGGGCCGTCGGGACCGACGGCAACCAATGGCTCTTCCAAGGCGGGACCGCGAGCGTCGGCGGCGCCGTCGGACGCGACGAGGACGGCTGGAACACCTTCCTCACCATCGGATAGCCAGGAGGGACGACCACGACACGCGAGCGCCCTGCCGGGAGACCTCTCCCCGCAGGGCGCTCTCGCGTTTCCCCCTCCCGGAACGCGAGGGCGGATTTCCGCCAGCGCCGTCGACGCCCCCGCGATTTCATTGAACTCGCAACCAAATGGCGCGGGAGGAACGTCGTGGACAGCAGCAGCACAGTGGCACTGGTGACCGGGGGCGGTCGGGGGATCGGGGCGGCGAGCGCTCTGCGGCTCGCCGAGGACGGGGTCGATGTCGCGATCACCTACATCGACGACGCGCGGGCGGCAGCCGAGGTGGTCGGGAAGATCGAGGCGCTCGGGCGGCGCGGGGTGGCCGTGCGGGCCGATGCCGGGGATCCCGCGGGCGCCGGCGCGGCGGTGGAGCGGGTCGTGCGGGAGTTCGGGCGGCTCGACGTGCTGGTCAACAACGCCGGTGTGGGAGTGCTCGGGCCGCTGGAGGAGCTGGAGTTGGCCGATGTGGACCGGGTGCTGGCGGTCAACGTGCGGGGCGTCTTCCTCACCACGCAGGCCGCGGCCGGGCGGATGGGCGCCGGCGGGCGGATCATCACCATCGGCAGCTGCATCACCCAGCGGGTGCCGGGGCCGGGCGGCGCGCTCTACGCGATGAGCAAGTCGGCGCTGATCGGGCTGACCAGGGCACTCGCCCGGGAGGTGGGCGGGCGCGGGATCACCGCGAACATCGTGCACCCGGGGCCGGTGGACACCGACATGAACCCGGCGGGGGGTCCGTACGCGGGGCCGCAGGCCGCGATGACGGCCCTCGGCCGGTTCGGTGCCCCGCGGGAGGTGGCGGCCGTGGTGTCCTTCCTGGCGGGACCGGACGCCGCGTACGTCACCGGCGCCGAGTTCGCCGTGGACGGCGGGCACGCCGCGTAGCCCTCTGGCCGGGCGTGCGGGCAGGTCCGGGGGTCCGGCCCCGGCGCGAAACACCGAAGGCCCGCAGGGGCGCACCGGCGTGCGGTGCGCCCCTGCGGGCCGTGCGCGCCCCGGGGGTGTCGGCCCCCGGGTGCGGGTTCGTTTCCTGGGGCTCCGCCCCAGACCCCGCGCCTCAAACGCCGGCGGGGCTGGTTGGGGCCGGACCAGGTTGGCGTCAGCCGCCCAGTTCCTGGTGGCGGGCGGTCAGCGCGGCCGCGCCGGCTTCCGTCAGGGAGCCGTACAGGCGCAGACGGGAGAAGCCGCCGTCCGGGAAGATGTCGATCCGGACGTGCGTGCCGACCGCCGGGGCGTCCAGTACGAAGCGGTGGTTGGTGTCGGGCTGCAGGCGGGTGCGCGGCAGGAACTCCGTCCACTCGCCCTCCTCGCCCGTCTTGATGGAGAGGGACGCCCAGCCCGCGGAGTTGCCCTTGAGGTACGCCGTGTCGATCTCGACGGCGCGGATCTCGGACTCGGTGACGAGCTGGTAGCGGATCCAGTCGTTGCCGTTGTCGCGGCGGCGCGCGGTCTCCCAGCCGTCGTCCATCTTGCGGGAGCGGCCCGGGTTGATGGTGTTGGTCGGCGGGGAGTAGAACCGGTTGGAGGCGTCCTGGACGGAGCCGCCGTTCTCCAGGGCCACCACGTCGAAGGAGCCGAGCGCGTCGAGCCACTTCGGGTCGGGCAGGACCTCGCCGTAGACGCGCAGGCGGGCGATGCCGCCGTCGGGGTGCTGGTTGACGCGCAGGTGCGTGAAGCGCTGCTCGACGTCCACCTCGAAGCCGTTGGCCGCATGGCCGCCGACCGGGGTACGGGGGACGATGGTCGTCCACTTCACGTCGTCGCCCTGGAGCTCCTCCGGGGTCGGCGCGAGGGCGCCCGCCCAGTTGGTGGCCTCGATGGAGACGGCCTGCGGCATGTTGCCGCGGAAGTGGGCGGTGTCGACGACGATGCCGCGGATGACGCCGGGGGCGCCCAGGCGTACGAGCGCCCAGTCGTGGTCCTCGGCGGTCGGCCAGGGCTGGGTGGCGGAGATGCCACGGCGGCGGCGGGTCTCCCAGCCGTCCATGACCTTGCCCTTGTGGCCGAAGTCCTCGGGGTCGAAGTGCGCGGCCTCGGAGATCAGCAGGTTCTCGCGCTGGGCGAAGAACTCGTCGTTGGCGGCGATGACACCGGCGCCCAGCTCACGGGCGGCGAGGTTCGCGTACTGGGTGAAGGGGAAGTCCGCGGTGCGGTAGTCGGCGTACGGGTCGCCGCCCCCGTACGGGTTCGCGTTACCGGTGAAGGTCGGAATCGCCACTGTCAGTTCTGCCTTTCGAGGAGGAGGCCCGTGGGCTCGGTCGGGGTGCCGTGGTCGGCGATCTGCGTACCGCGCAGCCAGGTGGACTTCACGACGCCGTGCAGGGTCTTGCCCGCGTACGCCGTGACCTGATTGCGGTGGTGGAGCTCGGCCGGGTCCACAGTGAACGTTTCTTCAGGGGCCAGGACGGCGAAGTCGGCGTCGCGGCCGACCTCGATCGCGCCCTTCTGCGCCAGGCCGGCGAGGGCGGCCGGGGCGGCGGACATCCAGCGGACGACGTCCTCCAGGGAGCGTCCGCGCCGCCGCGCCTCGGTCCAGATGGCGGGCAGGCCCAGCTGGAGGGAGGAGATGCCGCCCCACGCGGTGGAGAAGTCGCTGGTCTTCAGGTCCGCGGTGGAGGGCGAGTGGTCGGAGACGATGCAGTCGATGGTGCCGTCGGCGAGCGCGTCCCACAGGAGGTCCTGGTTGGCGGCCTCACGGATGGGCGGGCAGCACTTGAACTCGCTGGCGCCGTCCGGCACTTCCTCGGCCGTGAGGGTGAGGTAGTGCGGGCAGGACTCGACGGTGATCTTGACGCCCTCGGCCTTGGCGGCGGCGATCAGGGGCAGCGCGTCGGAGGACGACAGGTGCAGCACGTGCACGCGGGCGTTCAGCCGCTTGGCCTGGGCGATCAGGTTGCCGATCGCGGTGTTCTCGGCGTCGCGCGGACGGGAGGCCAGGAAGTCGGCGTACTTGGGGCCGGGGACGACGGGAGCGGCGTCGAGGTGGTGCGGGTCCTCGGCGTGCACGATCAGCAGGCCGCCGAAGCCGGTGATCTCGGCGAGCGAGGTGGCCAGCTGCTCCTGGTCGAGCTCGGGGAACTCCTCCACGCCCGAGGGCGACAGGAAGCACTTGAAGCCGTAGACGCCGGCGTCGTGCAGCGGGCGCAGGTCCTTGACGTTGTCCGGCAGGGCGCCGCCCCAGAAGCCGACGTCCACGTGCGCCTTGGTACGGGCGACCTCCTGCTTGACGCGCAGGTTGTCGGTCGTCGTGGTCGGCGGCAAGGAGTTCAGCGGCATGTCGAGGATGGTGGTGATGCCGCCGGCCGCCGCGGCGCGGGTGGCCGTCCAGAAGCCCTCCCACTCGGTGCGGCCCGGGTCGTTCACGTGGACGTGGGTGTCGACCAGGCCGGGGAGCAGGACGTCGTCGCCGAAGTCCTCCAGCCGGGCTCCGGCCGGTACCTCGGCCTCGTACGCCAGCACGGCCGTGATCTTCCCGCCGGCGACGGCCACCGAAGCGGCGCGCGTCCCCTCGGGGGTGATGACGCGCGTCGAGCGCAGTACCAGTTCCACAGCCACGTCGGACACCGGAACCTCCCCATCTACTTCCACAGAGCGAAATTCAACGTTCTGTTGACGGAGTCTTCACGGCGATCCGGGGCCAGTCAAGAGCGCCCGGACGGACCACTGACACACCTGGACCGCAATTGGATGTTTCCACAGGATGGAATTAAGATTTCGCTATACAGAATGTAGCTACCACCACGGGGAGTCGGACGGGTAACTTCCCGAGGACGTCCGCCACCAGGACAAACCGCCTCTGACCGGCGGCGACGGCCCCGACCCCAGCACTAGGGCCGACGCCGACCGCCGGGTAGGCTGCTCCCTTGCCTGCCAGCACCGAAAGGACCGCGCCGTGCCGACGTCCAGCGCCAGCACCACCGACGCTTCCTCAAAGACCCCTGCCGCCAGCGGTGGCGTCCAGTCCCTTGAGCGCGCCTTCGATCTGCTCGAACGCATGGCCGATGCCGGGGGTGAGGTCGGCCTCAGCGAGCTTTCCGCCGCCAGCGGTCTGCCTCTGCCCACGATCCACCGCCTGATGCGCACTCTGGTGGCGTGCGGTTACGTCCGCCAGCAGCCCAACCGACGGTACTCCCTCGGCCCCCGCCTGATCCGCCTCGGCGAGTCCGCGTCGCGGCTGCTGGGCACCTGGGCCCGCCCCTACCTCGCCCGTCTGGTCGAGGAGACCGGCGAGACGGCGAACATGGCCCTGCTCGACGGGGACGAGATCGTCTACGTCGCCCAGGTGCCGTCCAAGCACTCCATGCGCATGTTCACCGAAGTGGGCCGCCGGGTGCTGCCGCACTCCACCGGCGTGGGCAAGGCGCTCCTCGCCCACACCCCCGCCGACGAGGTACGGGCCCTCCTCGCCCGCACCGGGATGCCGGCGGCGACCGAGAAGACCATCACCACGCCCGAGGGCTTCCTCGACGCGCTGGAGCAGGTCCGCAAGGCGGGCTACGCGGTCGACGACAACGAGCAGGAGATAGGAGTCCGCTGCCTCGCGGTGTCGGTGCCGAACTCGCCGACCGCCGCCGCGATCTCCATCTCCGGGCCGGCGGGCCGGGTGACCGAGGCGGTGGCCGAGTCCTTCGTGCCGATCCTGCAGGGCGTCGCCGCCGAGCTGTCGGTGGCCCTGTCCAACCAGAGTCCGGCCTAGCTAGTGCTGTGACCGGGAAGGTTTGCCGGGTCGCGGCGTCCGGTGCGGTGCATCGCAAGGCGGAGGACCGCGGCTCGTACTGGACGTACTTGCGCGGTCCGACAACGCCGCG